>CAIOSO010000029.1 GCA_903860985.1 uncultured Flavobacteriales bacterium | reverse complement strand
TTGCTAATCAACTGTTGAAATCTGGAACCTCTATTGGAGCAAATGTTCGTGAAGCTCAACACGCGGAATCCAAATCTGATTTTATTCACAAACTTAAAATTGCTTCTAAGGAATGTGAAGAAACTATTTATTGGCTCGAAATCTGCAAAGCCAGTTATTCTTTAAATTGTGAAACACTTTTATCGGAGGCTCAACAAATTGGAAAATTGCTCAGTCGCATCATTTCTACCGCTAAACGAAATTCCTAAGATTTCTTCAACTAAAAACGTTTCGCTCCGCCGCGGCGGAGCGAACAAATCATTATCACATTTTTACCGAGCTTATTTCTACGATGCACAATGAACTGTTAGCGAAGCGAACAAATCATTAGCAGATTAGCACACTGGCACATTAGCAAATTAGCACATTATCCCTATTTTTACACAAAACTTCACCGTGTCCCTGATCTACACTTTTCTCATTCGATGTTATGGCGTGCTGCTTCACGTAGCTTCTTGGTTTCATCCGAAGGCGAAGGCATGGGTGTTGGGACGTCAGCAATGGGAAACGAAGTTGCGTGCACAGATTCCCGTGGATGGCAAGGTACTTTGGTTTCATTGTGCTTCGCTTGGTGAATTCGACCAAGGAATGCCCTTGATGAAGTCCATGAAGGAAGAAGATCCAAGTTTGTTTTTATTGGTCAGCTTCTTTTCACCGTCAGGGATGGAACATTACCAGAAACGCGAACCCATGGTGGATGCAGCCTGCTACCTGCCACTAGATACGCTGCACAACGCTCGGACATTTGTCCAGATTGTTCAACCGGTCAAAGCAGTTTTCGTCAAGTATGAATTCTGGCCAAATTTCTTACGAGCATTAGCAGAAAAGGACATCGAAACGATTGCGGTATCCGCGATTTTTCGTCCAAAGCAAATCTATTTTCGCTGGTACGGTGGATTTTTCAGAAGGGCTTTGAAGCATGTTCACCATTTTCACGTACAAAACGATTCGAGCAAGAACTTGTTGGAATCCATTGGCATGCACAATTGTACAGTTTCTGGCGACCTGCGGTACACACGAGTGTTCCAAGCGAAGGAATTGGACATGCAGACGTCCAACGAACTGCTGGCGACTTTTACGTCGGCTTCCACGACACTCATCCTCGGAAGTTCGTGGCCAAAAGAAGAAGGAATCGTCCGCGATGCACTTCCGAAGCTTGGGACAATCAAGTTGATCATCGCCCCACACGATGTGAGTGAGAGCCACATTGCAGCCATTCAGGCGGATTTCCCGAATGCATTGCGCTACACTGAGCTCGACTCAACACACGATGCAACACAGCTCGCAAATGCGCAAATTCTTATCATCGATTGCATCGGGCAATTAAGTGCAGCTTACCGCTACGGAACCATTGCCTTCATCGGTGGTGGATTCACCGGAAACTTACACAATACCTTAGAACCAGCTGTTTACGGACTTCCGCTTTTATTCGGACCAAAACACAGCAAATTCCCAGAAGCGGAACTATTCCTTCAAAAAGGCTTCGCCCTCGAAGTCACCAATGCCACAGATTTCTCTGAGGCCTTCCACATCCTACAAAATAAAGCATCTGCGCTACGCTCCGAAATGGAGGCGTTTGTGACGAGTCCGCCGCGGCGGATCAGTGACTTGTGACTAGTGCCCAGTGCCCAGTGCCTAGTGAACAGTGCTCAGTGCCTAGTGAACAGTGAACAGTGCTCAGTGCCGAGTGAACAGTGCTCAGTGCTGATGAAGTAAACTACATTCCAAAAAGTTCTCATAAAGTTTTATATTTGTTTCATGAATATAGATCCATCCAAACTTGAAAGTGTAAAAGCGTATTTTAGAACGAGGCCAGTTCTGAAAGCGTATTTGTTTGGTTCATATGTTCGAGGTCAGGCAGATGATCAAAGTGATATAGATATTTTAGTTGAATTAGATTATTCCCAAAAGATAGGATTAGGTTTTGTTCAAATGCAAATTGATCTTGAAGAAATCCTTCATTCAAAAGTAGATTTAGTCTCATCTAGTGGACTATCCAAATACATCAAGTCATTTATTGACGATGAGAAAAAGCTGATATATGCGAGGTAAATTAGGTGATAAGGCTCGTTTAAATCACATTGTTGATGCGATTTCGGAAGTCGAGAATTATTTGCTTCATGCCGATTTTGAGATATTTATCAATCATTCAATGATGAGGTTTGCCTGTATAAAACAATTGGAAATAATAGGGGAGGCCAGCAATCATATTTCAATCGAAGTAAAGTCACAATTTTCCAATATTGAATGGAATCAACTTAAAGGTATGAGGAATGTTTTTGTTCACGAATATTTTGGCATTGATACTCGATTGGTATGGGAAATTTTGAAAAATGACATACCAGATTTAAAAGTAAAAGTTTCTGCAGTATTAGAATCACTCTAATGGACCTACTCGTTCGTTTACCTACAGAAATATGCGATTAGTTATAATCTAGCACTGGGCACTAGGCACTGCGAACTAGTAACTAGGCACTAAATTAGCACTCCGCCGCGGCGGAAGCACATTAATAAGCTCGCTCATTCCTCTTCTCCACCCAATTGATAAAGGCCTTATTCACAACCTTGTTTCCACCTGGTGTTGGATAATCACCGGTGAAGTACCAGTCTCCAAGGTGATTTGGACAAGCAATGTGTAGGTTTTCAACTGTTTGGAAGACGATTTCTACTTTCGCTTTAATAGTAGTAGGAGTCAATAGTTCAGCGATTTTAGCTGAGATTTCTTCGTTGCTGAATGGCGCATAGATTTCTTTCACGAAATTGCGAACCTGTTCCTTCGGAAGGTTCACTTGCTCCAAACATTTCTCGTAAACTTCTTTGATGACACGGTCCATTTTACGGTCACGTAGCAATTGAATCGCCGCTTCGAAGGCAATAAAATCGCCCATTTTCGCCATGTCGATTCCGTAACAATCTGGGTAACGGATCTGCGGTGCAGAGGAAACCACAACGATTTTCTTCGGCGACAAACGGTCCAAAATACGTAGGATACTTTGTTTTAAGGTCGTTCCACGGACAATACTGTCATCGATCACGATGAGGTTGTCCGTTCCTGGACGCACACTCCCGTAAGTGATGTCATATACATGTGCGACAAGGTCGTCACGGGAATCATCTTGGGTGATGAAGGTGCGCAATTTGGCGTCCTTAATCGCTATCTTTTCAATGCGCGCACGACGGTTGATGATTTCTGAAATTTGTTCAGCACTTGCATCCGGACCCAGCGCCTGAATTTGCTTGACTTTTTGTTTGTTCAAGTTTTCCTCTAGTCCTTTGATCAATCCGTAAAAGGAAACTTCTGCGGTATTTGGAATAAATGAAAAGACGCTATTGTCGAAATCGTGATTGACCGTCTCTAAAACTTGGTCCACGATTAATCGACCCAACGCTTTTCGTTCTTTGTAAATATCGGTATCTGATCCACGGGAGAAGTAAATGCGTTCAAACGAACACTTTTTGATTTCACGTGGGACGTTGATCATCTCTTCTTTGACTTCGCCGCTTTTTTTCACGATTAACGCGTGTCCCGGTTGCAATTCGTGGATTTGATCACTCGTTAAGTTGAAGGCCGTTTGAATCACCGGACGCTCCGAAGCAACGACACAAATTTCCTCATCCTCATACCAAAATGCCGGACGAATGCCATTCGGATCGCGCAACACAAATGCATCTCCGTGTCCAAGTAGTCCAGCCATGGCGTAACCACCATCCCAAACTTCGGATGCTTTCTTCAGGATTTTCACCAAATTCACTTCCTTCGCAATGCGTGCATAAATTTGATCCTTCGAATAGCCAAGTGATTTGTAGTGTGCGTATAAATCGTCGTTTTCGACATCCAAGAAATGTCCGATTTTCTCA
>CAIOSO010000028.1 GCA_903860985.1 uncultured Flavobacteriales bacterium | reverse complement strand
TTTGCGAAACTCCTGATTTGGGCACTGGCCATTTCCTCGAATATCTTCGCCTTTTACGCGACGGAATTCTATTACACAAACTACCACATGCGCTTTCATGAAATTACGAGTTTTCATGGAAAAAGTCAATCCAAACTTCAGCACGAACTAGAGGACAACACTCAATTCCAAGTTCAAGAAGCCCTTTTTACAAAAAGTCAAGTTTTCCGAAAAATCAACGAAAGTTGGTATGCGCAACATGAGGACCGTGTTCTTTATTTCGATGTGGACTCGACCAATCAAGCACGTTTTCTGCATTCACGCAACATCTTGGAATTGAGCACCATTCAGTATCGAAAAACGACAAGTAGTCATTATGTTGTCTTTCGTTACCATGATGCAAAGGATCAAATCACGAAAGAAAAAGTGTACAATCACATGGGATTTGAGTTGACACAGAAACTCTTATTGCCTGATCCAGCGAAACGGATTTTGGTTTTTGTCAACGGATACCGTCCAGTTTCGACCAATCAATCGATGTCGGACTTCCTCTCTAGCTTTCAACAAAAAGGCGTTGAATTCCCCGATTCAAAAAACCAATTATTTTCCATAGACCGCTATGCTTATTGGGAACCATGGAAGCAATTCAACCAGCTTTTTCAGCAACGTATTCAAGCGGATGAGATTTGGTACGCCGACGGACACCATTCCGTAGCCACATCGAACCATGGGTCTGTGATTCATTTTGCCGGCACCGCTTCAATTTACCCACCATTGTGTCAAACCAAAATGCACCACTGTTACCGAACCAAACTTCCGTCCGACCAATTTGTGTCCACGATGAAGTTACTTGAAATGAGTCCAAACTACGACGGATTCAACCTGCGATTTCAAAAGGGTAAAATTGCCGGTAAAAACTTACTTCAAGCATTAAACGAAGCTCCTAATTACTCAAAAAACGATACCATTTATCTTGTTTCTCATAGCATGGGACACGCGTATGCCATGGGAATGAGTTCCGTTCTTAAAGGAATAGTGAATTTAGGTGATTGCTACATTATTGCTCCGGAAAATCCACGTGGGAAAACATTTGCTCCCAACGAATGGAACAACGTTTGGCAATATGGAGCCTTTCGTCATGGTAAATCGAAACACGCGCCTTGTCAGCAGGATGGTGTTGCGCCGCAGTCCTTGGTGAAAGGACTATCCGCAAACCATCGCGTTGCCTTCCCAAAATCACAAGCCAAACACATGGGATTCTTTAATAGTCACTTTATTGGCTACTACACGTGGATTTTTGATATTCCGAAAGGAAAACCAGGTTATGTTCCTCAACATTAAAAGGGACGTGCAATAGACGTTTGGATTTCAATCAGCGAAGCACCAACTTTTCCCCTTGTGACTTGATCATCGTGCATCGAAAATCCATCTTTGCCTTGAACGAGCACACGTAACTCCGTTTTCAATCTCCCCTCTCCTATTCCATGAACGACACGAAAGCGTTTGACTTTCGTTTTAATCATCTGATTACAAAAGCGTTTAAAGGCGTCCAATTGCGCCGTCAATATCTCATGCTTGCTCAAACTCCGTTCGTCTATGTTTAATTCATGGTGATGAAGATCAATGGAAGGAATTTGTTCGGTTCTACTTGATTTCTTTGAGACACTTGTGGACACATAATCCTTGATTGGTACTTTATGAACTTCGATTTGCTTGCGACGCACGATAAATTCCAGTGATACTTTTCGATCAAATCCGTGTTCATCGATTAAGCACAAAAAAGTTCCTTCGGCACGTAGCACGCGGTAAATCCCGGATTCATTGAGGATACTGACTTCTTCGTTTAGTTGAAAAAACATGATTTAATTAAAACGAATGGCTTTTGAAGGACTAATTTTCGTCACCACATAACTTGGAACTATGAGGGAAATCATGCACACACAAAACGTGACGAGGTTGACAAGTACCCAAGAAAGAGGATTGATTTCCACCGGCACTTTATCCAGGTAATAGACTAGCGGATCTAATTTCAATGGAGCGAATTTCAATTGAACGAAGCAAAGAAGGAGTCCAAGGACATTTCCGTAAAACAATCCTCTTCCGATTAAATGAGCTGCTTGGTACATGAACAATTTTCGAATCGACCAATCTCTTGCTCCCATCGCTTTCAACATGCCAATCAAGTTGGTGCGTACGACAATCAATACGAGCATCGCAGATCCTACGTTAATGACTCCAATAAGCAACATTAAAAAGATGATGATGTACACGTTGTAATCCAAGAAACTCAACCAAGCAAAAAGGTCCCGTTCCGTATCCAAAATACTGCTGACTTGCATCAGCTCATTGTTTTCGTTTGGACGCATTTCGATGATCGAACGAATTTCCGCTTCCACGTGATCTAGGTCATTCCAATCGGAAATTTGCACTTCGAATCCTGAAACAAAATTCCTCCCGGTTCCCAGTCCTTCCGTTTCTGTGACCTGCACAGAAGCAATGCTCGAAGTCATTTGGTAGGAATCGATGCCAATGGATTCCTTCATTAATTCGCCGTTTTCGTCCCGAATAAGCGACGTCGAAGCAACAAATGGCATAGAACAGTTTATTCGCAAATAACTCGTGTCGATAGGCGTTTGCGTTCCTTTTAATGGATCAGACTGATAGACAATCAATCGAAAATTGGTATCGATGAGTTCAGTTAAATAGAATCCACCGTAGATATCTGGACCAGCACCCCAGTCGTAAAGCAAATTCGACGACTTTCCCTCGACAGCTGCCTTCAGGACAATTTTGCCATTATTCAGTTTGTCATCGATGACGATTTTCGTTTTAATCCCGAAATCATTCATTTTTTGCACTTCTGGCAAGCGACAGAAGACCAATTTCTGGTCGTATTCCTCTAGTCCAGTCTGATAAATTCCAACCACCTTGTACTTACGCAGAACAGGTTGATTTTTGACGTAATACACAGAGATGGTATCGTTCAAGGAATAATTCAGCTGGTCAGCCATGCGTTTAGACAGCACCAATTCCTCTTGTTTGGCTTGAAAATTCAGGACACGTCCAGATTGTAAATGTTGGCGAATAAAGCTCCAATCATAGTTTTGTTCAACTCCTTTCATCACCACACCCAAAATATCCTGTCGACTAATGAGAGAGTCTTTCCCGTTTGACATTTGAATCGTATCTGAGAATCGAGTAGATTGCAACATGGCTGGTTTAAACACAACGGCAGAAACCTGCTTCAGGCCACTGATTCCCACAAGTTCCTGAATTGCTTTTTGATTCTTAAAAACCGCATCGCCCTCAAAAATCTGTTTTGTTCCTTTCTTAGAAATGAAAAGTGGAGCATTAAATCCCGTAATTTTGTTGCGCACTTCATGTTGGAAACCTGTAACGATTGCAACGGTGACCACGTTAACAACAATGGCAAGTGCAATACTTATGATGGATATGCGTACAATAGGTTTGGAAACTTTCATACCTTGTAGCTTATTTTGGATGAGACGACGTGATATGAAAATTTCGAAGGACAAATTGTTTTTATTTAGGTTTCAAAAATACACAAAGCTTCTGTGCTTGAAAACAATTTTCGTGTTTTTACTTTTCAGCTGCGTACAAAATGTCAAGGGAGAACACGCCGCAACCCTTGGAACCGTGGTTATTGATGATTCGGTGAAAGTGGCAAGAACCTTGTTTCCAATGGAACGACAAGAAGTAAAAAAACCCTTACTTGGAATCGATCGCTTGCATTTATTTGTGGATTCCTTGGCCGGAAAACGCATTGCTGTGGTAGGGAATCAAACCTCGATGGTGAAAGGAGTTCATTTGGTGGATACGCTTTTATCCTTAAAACTCAATGTTGTTAAAGTATTTTCACCGGAGCATGGGTTCAGAGGTGACGTGGACGCAGGAGAAAAGGTGCTTCATTCCATCGATGAAAAAACCGGCATTCCCTTGGTTTCACTCTACGGAAACAACAAAAAACCAAGTCCACAGCAATTGGAAGATGTCGATATTGTCATTTACGACATTCAAGATGTCGGCGTTCGTTTTTACACCTTTATTTCCACGTTACATTATGTGATGGAAGCTTGTGCGGAGAACAATAAGCAAGTGGTGGTCTTGGATCGCCCGAATCCAAATGGACATTATGTCGATGGACCCATTTTAGAGAAGGAATTCAAGTCCTTCGTGGGCATGCATCCCGTTCCAATTGTTTACGGAATGACGATAGGAGAATATGCGATGATGATTAATGGTGAATCATGGTTAAACAATGGCATTCACTGCAATTTATGGGTGATTCCGTGCAAGAATTACAAGCATAAGTTAATGTATACTTTGCCCGTTGCTCCATCTCCAAATTTGAGAACAGACGGCGCCATCGCTTTGTATCCAAGCTTGTGTTTATTTGAGGCTACAACGGTCAGTATTGGACGTGGGACGGACATGCCTTTTGAAGTCTTTGGTCACCCTCGTTTTCCCAAAACCAATTTCTCTTTTACGCCTATTCCTACACCGGGAGCGAAAACGCCTCCGCAAATGAATAAGTTGTGCAATGGCTATCATTTATCGCACAGCAAAAGAAGCTACGAGATTAACTTAAACTACCTGATTGAAGCAAGAGATTTACTCGGAGACTCAGCAGTGTTTATTGATCAAAATGGATTCTTTAATCGACTGGCAGGAACCTCAACATTAAAAGAACAATTGTATAAAGGTTGGTCCGCTAAGGAAATCAGAGAAACGTGGAAACCAGGACTAGACGCCTTTATGATCACACGCAAGAAGTACTTATTGTACGAATAGATTAAACCTCAAGGTTCTTCCCGCTTTCCTCCACCATTTCCTTCATGGAAATAGCGTATGCGTCCATTTTCGCTTGAACGTGTGGATCAAAAGCTCCGATGATACGAGCCGCAAGAATTCCAGCGTTTTTCGCTGCATTTAGCGCCACTGTTGCGACTGGAATGCCATTAGGCATTTGAAGAATGCTCAAGATTGAATCCCAACCGTCAATGGAATTGGAAGATTTGATGGGAACACCAATAACTGGCAACGATGTCATGGAAGCAGTCATTCCTGGAAGATGCGCAGCACCTCCTGCTCCAGCAATAATGACTTTGATTCCTCTTCCAGCAGCTTCTTTCGCGTAGGACACCATTTTCTCAGGTGTGCGGTGCGCAGAAACGATTTCTACTTCAGATTGGATGCCAAATTCATCCAAAATGAGTTTTGCTTCCTTCATAATTGGCAAATCTGACTTGCTGCCCATGATGATTCCAACGTGTACCATTATTCAATTGGTTTATTAGGTTCTGTGCTTTTTTCTTCTGCGACAGGTGACACTTCGGATGCTGTCTGTTCTTCAGGCTCGTTCACTGGAATTTCCTCTGAAGTTGGAAGAGCATCTTGTGCCCTAGCTTTCTCTATCGGTGCTTGTGGTCGTCCAGTGTAATGAACGCTGTTCTCAACATCCGAATACATTTGATCCAACGGTTGAACCAATTGTTCCTGTGTTTCTTTTAAAAGGGAATCGATGTTTAACTCCTCCTTAATGCCAACACCAGACTTTTTAATTTCCTGTTGTAATTCGTTCGAAGCATTGCGGATTTGATACATGGCTTGTCCCATTGTTTTGGCTATACCGGGAATGCTTTTCGATCCAAAAAACAATAAAATCACAATTAAGATAACGACGATTTCCGATCCAGCAACATCTCCTAAAAACAATGGCAGCATGTACATAAAGCAAAGGTATAATTATTTTAACAGAACCTAAGACTTCTTAGGCACTGTTTGCATTTTTTCAATCACCGCAGAAAGCATTTTTAAGGGAACAAATGGCACCATTTTTATTAAAACCGCGAAGGAAAACTCAGAAATCTGAATCACTTTTCCTTTCATCATTCCATCATAACCCGATTTTGCGGTTTTATAAGCCGACGCTCCTTTGTCGAACATCGTTCCGCCTTCAAGTCCAGCAACGTGCTCAAATTCCGTTTTCACTGGACCCGGACAAAGTGCCGTTACTGTTATTCCGGAATTTCTAAGTTCGTAGGAAAGTCCTTCCGTAAACGAAATAACGAATGCTTTTGTCGCAAAATACGTTGCTTGTAATGGTCCAGGAAGGAATCCAGCTGTACTTGCTGTGTTTAGGATTTTCCCATGTCCACGTTCTTTCATGTCTTGAAGAAACAAGTGTGTTAACTCAACCAATGCCGTTACATTCAATTGAATCATTTCCAAGTCTTTATCTAAAGGACGATCAACAAATACGCCATGTCCACCGAAGCCTGCATTGTTCATCAAGTAGTCCACTTCTAATCCAGAGTGATTCACAAAATCGTATACTTTTTTCGCAGCGTGCACTTGTGTTAAGTCCTGTGTGAAGGTAGAAACCTGCACCTTGTATGTGGACTCCAATTCCGTTTTCAAAGCTTCCAATGCTTCTGTTCGACGAGCAACTAAAATTAAGTTACCTCCTTTTGCTGCGTGAATGCGTGCGAGTTCTTTTCCTATTCCACTTGAAGCGCCTGTAATGAGTGCTGTTTTTATCATTTTTTTTATTAAATATTGATTTTTGTTTCTGATTTAAGAATTCGATTAATTGTCAAATTTACGGAAATATCATAGGATGATATCCATTCCGACTCGAAAGGTTTGCGCATGAGCCTCTACAATGTCCTTAATTTGTGGACTATATCCACCTCCCATCGTACAAACCACAGGAGTTTGCAGTTGACGAACCGCATCAAAAACGATGCGATCGCGTTCCCGACAACCCTTCATGCTGATGCCCAATTTACCGAGTTTGTCGCTGGACAAAATATCCACGCCACATTGGTAAAACACGAAATCTGGCGTAAAGCCGGATAAAATACCATCCAAATGTTCGGAAAGTAGGTGCAGGTATTCTTTGTCTTGAATGCCATCTTCTAATTCGACGTCGAGATTTGATCGTTCTTTCTGCAGAGGATAATTGTTGCGTCCATGCATGCTGAAGGTAAAAATGCGTTCATCGTTTTGCAGCATGGCCGCGGTTCCATTTCCTTGGTGGACATCCAAATCGATGATGAAGATTTTGTTGATGGAATGATTAGTTAATAAATCATTGGCCGCTATGACTTGATCGTTTAACAAGCAAAATCCCTCTCCCCGTTCAGCAAAGGCGTGGTGCGTGCCGCCGGCGATGTTGAATCCAATTTTCTTCGTGAGTGCTTCCTCAGCCAGACGACGTGTGCCTTCCATGATGCACAATTCTCGTTGAATCAATTCAGCTGAATGCACAAATCCACTCAAGCGTTGTTCTCTGTCAGATAACTGTAAATTGGATAATTTTTCCCAATATCCCGAAGAATGAACCGCTAGCAACTTAGCTAAATCCAAGCTACTTGGCTCAAAAAAATCCGCTTCATTTGCTGTTCCTTCATGCAACAATTGCTTAGGGAGTAGCTCATACTTCTCCATGGGAAAACGGTGGTTTTCCGGCAAAGGATGAACATAAATCGGATGAAAAGCAATCATGGATTCGTGATTTTCTCTACGATGCGTGCCACTGCGGGACAAACCGTTGTATTCGTGGCTGTGAGTTCTAAAATCTGAAACATGTTCTTGCGATCTGTATGTGGGTACTCCCGACAAGCTAATGGACGATCTTCATAAATCGAGCAGGTATTATCGTCGTATAAAAAAGAACAAGGCGATTTTTTTAAGACATAATCGCTTTCTTCGTCCATCTTTAAATATTGATCAATTAATTGAGATTCTTTGATTCGCAGGCGTTTCGCAATGCGACGAATATCTGCATCCCGAAAAATGGGACTCGTTGTTTTACAGCAATTCGCACAGGTCAAGCAATCCATCTTTTGGAATTCTTGGGTATGCGCTTGATGAAAGCGTTGATCCAATTCTTTGGGCTTGCTTTGTTTCCACTTGCGGAATGTCTTTTTCGTCTGTTCGAGTTGCTGTTTGGCTAACTCTAAGGCATTTTGATCATTTTCCTTCAATTGACTCATCTCTTTTCTCTGTATCTTTGACGCGAATTTACACATTCATGGAAGAATTTGACTTAATAGTGATCGGTGGAGGTCCTGCAGGTTATGCAGCGGCCATGCGCGGAATTGATTTTGGTAAGAACGTTTGCCTCATCGAAAAAGACCGAGTTGGAGGGGCCGGCGTGTACAATGGCGCTTTATCCTCGAAGACTTTGTGGGAACTTGCGAGTCGTGTGGCGGACATCAACGACATGATCGTTTCGAAAGGAAGAACGAAATTCGAATTAACGTGGGACGACGTGCGTAAAAACTTATCGGAAGCCATTTTCGAACGCAAATTCCAATATGCTGCACACATTAAATTGTTGCAGACGGAAACCATGAAAAAACTGCTTCAGTATGAGCGAGGAAAAGCAAAGTTGCTGTCCAATCATGAAGTAGAAATCGACCATGAAGGCGAAAAAAAGATCATTCGTGGAGAAAAAATCATTTTAGCCACGGGAAGTCGTCCGAGGTCACTTCCGAACATCGAAGTAGACGAGGAAATCATTTTGACCAGCGACGGAATTGATCACATCACCGATTTTCCGAAAAGTTTGGTGATTGTCGGAGCGGGAGTTATTGGTTGTGAGTACGCGACTATTTTCTCCAATTTCGGGAAAACCAAAGTGTATTTGATCGACCGTCAAGAGCGCATTCTTCCTTTTGAGGACGAAGATATTTCCACCTTGGTGGCGAACAATATGAAAAAACATGGCGTAACGATTCACTCCAACGCGAAATTAGAACGCTTGGAGAAAATAGACGGGGAAGTAGAATACGAGTTATCGTTTCCAGATGGAAGTCATGAGATTATCCGAGTAGAAAAAGCATTGTTATCTGTTGGAAGAACACCAAATATTGAAAATTTAGGACTCAAAAATGCTGGAGTGGAAATGTCCCAGCGCGGCGTTCACATTGGCGACGACGATACCGTGACTAGTGTGCCAAACATCTATGCCGTGGGTGATGTCTCCGGCAGAATTGCCTTAGTGAACATGGGCGAAATTGAAGCGCGTCATGCGGTGGAAAAAGCATTTGGAAACATTCCTGAGCGTTTGAATTACGACAATGTGTGTACAATTATGTTTTTGTCACCGGAAGTCGCATCTGTCGGACTCAACGAACAACAATCTGTGGAGCAAAGTATTCCAGTCAAGGTAGTGAAAATGGATTATTCCTTGATTGCGCGAGCGATTGCCATGCGAAAGACGCAGGGATTCATTAAAATCATCGTGACGAACGATCAAGAAATGCGTATTTTGGGAATGCGTGTGGTGGGCGCACATGCCTCGACAGCGATTCAGGCAGTTGGATTATTAATCAAACTCAATATGCCGATTGAAGTATTGTCCGAATTGATTCACCCACATCCATCCATTGTCGAAGGTATTCAAGAATGTGTACGCATGTTATTAAATAGCTCTGTTTTTAAATCTTCTGTTTTTAAAGATAAATTGGCATGTTATTCCCTGGTTAACGGGGTCAAAACTCCACTTGAACGCTTGTAATGGAATCATTCAACTTTCCGCAATTTCGAAAACTGGTGAATGAGAAGTCCTACTATAAAATGGTGGACGCCCGACACTTTCAGGAAAAGCAATGCATTGGAAAACAAGTCTTTGTTCTTGAAATTCATGCGGAACAATACCCAGAAATCATTCGAATTCAGGACATGCTCGCCTGTGTAGATGGATTTGTTGCATCCACCGAAGCCGAGTATGATTCCATCGGAAAGGAATTCGAATCAGCTGATTAAGTTTCTTTTCAAGAAACGACTAGTGGATTTCATCCCTCATCGTTCCCTGAAATCAGCATTTTTTCCGTAGTTTTGCCTATCAAAAAACACGTAAAATAGCATGGAACAAGTAGCTCCCTACATCCCAGTTAATAAAATACGCATCGTTACTGCAGCCTCCTTATTTGATGGACATGACGCTGCCATCAACATCATGCGCCGCATCATCCAAGCAACGGGATGTGAAGTCATTCACCTCGGACACGATCGTTCGGTAGAAGAAGTGGTGGATTGTGCCATTCAAGAGGATGCACAAGCGATTGCCATGACATCTTACCAAGGTGGACACATCGAATACTTCAAATACATGTACGATTTGCTTCAGGAAAAAGGAGCGCCACATGTGAAAATTTTTGGTGGTGGTGGTGGAACCATTCTTCCATCCGAAATCGCAGAATTACAAGGATACGGGATTACCCGCATCTACCATCCTGACGATGGACGTTCCATGGGATTGCAAGGAATGATCAACGATTTGATTGAGAAATGTGATTTCGCTGTAGGTGAACCTAGTTCTTTGCCAAGTTCGCCGGAAGTACTGACGAAATTGGCGGACAAATTCGTTCCTACCATTGCTCGCATGATTTCAGGAGCGGAAAATTTCCCAGTTGAGAACAGTGCACTATTGAAAGAAATTCATGCCATTTCAGATAAATCTGCGATTCCTGTACTAGGAATTACGGGGACTGGTGGATCTGGAAAATCATCTTTAGTAGATGAATTGGTGCGTCGTTTCTTGATTGACTTTACGGATAAACAAATTGCGGTGGTTTCTGTCGATCCATCTAAACGAAAAACGGGTGGAGCCTTGTTAGGTGACCGTATTCGGATGAACTCGATCAAAAGTGAACGCGTGTACATGCGCTCATTGGCAACGCGTCAGTCCAATTTGGCTTTATCGAAACACGTTGCTGAAGCTATTAGTATTTTGAAAGCAGCAAACTACGATTTAATCATTCTAGAAACTTCTGGAATTGGTCAATCAGACACAGAAATATTGGATCACTCTGACGTTTCCTTGTACGTGATGACGCCGGAATACGGTGCTGCGACACAATTAGAGAAAATCGACATGTTGGACTTTGCCGACGTGATCGCTTTAAATAAATTCGACAAACGCGGAGCACTCGATGCCTTGCGCGATGTCCGCAAACAATACCAACGCAACCATAACTTGTGGGATTCCAATGTGGATGACATGCCGGTTTACGGAACGATTGCCTCTCAATTCAATGATCCAGGGATGAATTCCTTGTACAAGGTGATTATGGATAAAATGGTCGAGAAAACAGGCGCTGACTTGCATTCGACTTTCCAGATTACACGAGAGATGTCCGAGAAAATTTACGTGATTCCACCAGAAAGAACACGTTACTTGTCCGAGATTTCTGAAAACAACAGAGCCTACGACAAGTGGGTGAATGAGCAAGTAAAAGTTGCGGATAGACTTCAAGGATTACAATCCTCCATCGGAACATTGGAGCAATCAACGATTGAGGACAAAGACCGTTTGATCAAAGGATTGCAAGAGACTTTGGACAAAGAAAAATTAAACTTCGATCCACGCAACTGGGAAATCCTTCAAAACTGGGATGCGAAGAAACAAACTTTCAAAAATCCATTATACGAATTCAAAGTACGTGACAAAGTATTGAGCATTCAAACGCATACAGAATCGTTGTCCCATTCACAAATCCCGAAAGTTGCGGCACCAAGATACAGCAGCTGGGGTGATATTTTACGTTGGGTTCTTCAAGAGAATTTCCCAGGTGAATTCCCTTACACTTCCGGATTGTTCCCATTCAAACGCGAGGGAGAAGATCCAACGCGTATGTTTGCGGGGGAAGGTGGACCAGAGCGCACGAACAAGCGTTTTCACTACGTGAGTTTGGGCATGCCAGCGAAACGACTTTCTACCGCATTTGACTCCGTGACTTTATATGGAAATGATCCAGCGATTCGTCCCGATATTTATGGGAAAATCGGAAATTCAGGAGTTTCCATTTGCTGTTTGGACGATGCGAAAAAATTATATTCTGGATTTGACTTGAGTCATCCAGCGACGTCTGTTTCCATGACGATTAATGGTCCAGCACCGATGTTGTTGGCCTTCTTCATGAATGCAGCGATCGATCAAAATTGTGAGAAATACATCAAAGCGAACGGACTTGAAGCTGAAGTGGAAGCGAAAATCGCTGCGATTTACCAAGCGAAAGGCGCTGCGCGTCCAAGTTACCAAGGTGAGTTACCGGAAGGAAACGATGGACTTGGATTGATGTTACTCGGTGTAACAGGCGATCAAGTACTTCCAGCGGATGTCTATTTAGACATCAAAACGGAAACATTGAAACAAGTGCGTGGAACCGTTCAAGCAGATATTTTAAAAGAAGATCAAGCACAGAATACCTGTATTTTCTCGACTGAATTCGCGTTGCGCTTGATGGGAGACGTACAACAGTATTTCATCGAAAATGGCGTGCGAAACTTCTACTCGGTGTCCATTTCAGGATACCACATTGCGGAAGCCGGAGCGAATCCAATTACACAATTGGCATTTACCTTGGCGAATGGATTCACGTACGTGGAATACTATTTAAGTCGCGGCATGGACATCAACGACTTCGGTCCGAACTTGTCCTTCTTCTTCTCCAACGGAATTGATCCAGAATATGCGGTAATCGGACGCGTTGCTCGTCGTTTGTGGGCGAAAGCTTTGGCGAAGAAATACGGTGCGAATCCTCGTGCGCAAATGTTGAAATACCACATTCAAACATCTGGACGCTCGCTTCACGCGCAGGAAATTGACTTTAACGACATTCGTACGACGCTTCAAGCGTTGTATGCGATTTACGACAACTGTAATTCCTTACATACGAATGCGTATGACGAGGCGATCACGACTCCAACAGAAGAATCTGTGCGTCGCGCCATGGCAATTCAGTTGATCATCAACCGTGAACTTGGATTAGCGAAAAACGAGAATCCATTACAAGGATCGTTTATCATCGACGAATTAACAGACTTGGTAGAATCGGCAGTATTAACCGAATTCGACCGCATCACCGAGCGTGGTGGCGTTTTGGGCGCGATGGAAACCATGTACCAACGTTCGAAAATCCAAGAAGAATCCTTGTATTACGAGACCTTGAAGCACACAGGTGAATTCCCGATTATCGGAGTGAATACCTTCTTGAGCTCGAAAGGGTCTCCAACGGTATTGCCGAAGGAAGTGATCCGTGCAACGGAAGAAGAGAAAGAATACCAAATCACGATGTTGCAACACCTTCAAAAAGGAAATGAAACACCGGCCTTGAATGGTATTACAAAAATTCAGGATGCAGCGATTAAAAACCGAAACATGTTTGAAGAATTGATGGAAACGTGTAAGTTCGCTTCACTAGGACAAATTACTTCAGCCTTGTTTGAAGTGGGTGGTCAGTATCGAAGAAACATGTAATTCGCTGATGCGCATAGACATTCCACGTTCTTCCACGCCGTTTTTCAACGAGAAACAGCGACTTTTTACCGAAAATCAAGCGGCCTTGTCCGCATGGATTCAACGTCCATTTTCGAAGGAAGTATTCTTGGAACAGTTGACCGAAAAACAACACGTTTTTGGTGCTTCACAGCGCGATTTGTTGCAAGAAGGACTCGAGGAATTGTATGAAGATGTCCTGCGTACTGAACACGTACAAACGAACATTGAGAAACTAGGACAAGCCAATTGTTTTACGGTGACGACTGGACACCAACTCAGTTTAGCAACTGGACCCTTGTTTTTCCTGTATAAAATTCTTCACGTCATCAAACAATGTGAGGAACTGAAAGCGAGTTATCCGGACTACGAATTCGTTCCTGTTTACTGGATGGCATCCGAAGACCACGATTTTACCGAGATTCAATCTGTTCCATTGTTTCAGCAAGTCTTGAAATGGGATCGATCCCAAGGTGGCGCTGTTGGACGCATGAACTTAGACGGACTCGAAGCCGTGATTTCAGAGATTCAAACGAAATTCCAAAATCATCCGGAAAGTGAAATTCATTCCTTGATGGAGGCGATGTCCGGCGAAACGTATGGCAAAGCCTTTTTTCAATTCGTCAATGAACTTTTTGGACATTACGGCTTGATCATCATCGATGGTGACTTGCCGCTATGGAAAGGAGCGTTCTCCCCTATTTTCAAACAAGAACTGTTAAGCGGATTTTCAGCGAAAGCGGTTGAACGAACGAATCAATCCTTAAGTCAAGCGGGATTTCCCTTGCAAGTTGAAGCGAAGGACACAAATCTGTTTTATTTGAGTCCCGACAAGCGCGAACGCATTCAACGCACGGAAACAGGATTTCAATTCGGTTCCAAAGAATTAGATACCGAAAGCATGTTGACGGAACTGAAAAACCATCCGGAGTCCTTTTCCCCGAATGTGGTTTTGCGTCCGGTTTACCAAGAATTTCTCTTACCGAACTTATGTTACGTTGGAGGTCCTAGTGAAATTATGTATTGGCTGCAATTAAAAGAAGTTTTCGAAGAAGCTGAAGTCTTATTCCCCTTGATTCAAGCGCGAACGAGCATCCTTCTCTTGGAAGAAAAAAACTGGAACGAATGGCAAGCGATGGGATTCACCACGCAAGATTTATGGCGTAATCCGATGGAATTGAAACAAGAATTTCTCGAACGCGAAGGAAGTCAGGCCATCGATTTCAGTGAACTAGATGAATTGACCTTGAAATTGAGTTCCAAGTGGACGCAATTAACGCACGAAGTTGATTCCAATCAAGTAAGCATGGTGGAAGCCGAGCTGACACGTATTTCGAAGCAATTATTTCAATTGAAAGACCGTTTGGAAAAGATCCGCAAAGGAAAATTCGACAAGCAATTGAAGTTGATCGATGCCATCTCTGCGAAGTGCTTACCAAAAGGAGAACTACAAGAACGTAGTTCAAACCTTTTTTCCTTCTGTGCGGACGGACATGTCTATGCACGCATCGAACAGATCAAAAACGAAATGGATCCATTTTTAAGTGATTTTCAGTTCATTCTGCTTTAACAACGGAAGAAATTACGACCTTTGTGTCAAATTGACCCCATGAAACAAAATAAGATCCGCGAAGTACTTTCCAAACACCCTGTGATTCCAGTAGTGACTTTTCACGCTGTTGAAGAAGTAGCTCCTAAAATGGACCAATTAATTGCACGTGGGATATTTTGTATCGAAATCACTTTACGCACACCTGCTGCATTTGAATGCATTGCAGAGGCGAAACGATTGTACGGTGATCGTTGTTCGATTGGAATGGGAACCGTTGTTTCCGTGAGTCAAATTGACAAAGCAGTCGAATTAGGCATCGACTTCATGGTGAGTCCAGGATTGAATGCCACCCTTGCACCAGCATTTGAAGCAAGTGGAATCGCCTTTATTCCCGGAGTCGCAACCCCAAGTGAAATCATCGAAGGATTGCAATTCGGTTGGGATACGTTCAAATTTTTTCCAGCAAATTTATTCGGTGGACTCGGCGCCTTAAAAGCATATGGACAAGTGTTTCCGGCAGTGAAGTTTTGTCCAACGGGCGGAATTACCGAAGAAACGCACCCAGACTATTTGGCTTTAGACAACATCATTTCCGTGGGTGGATCTTGGATGTAGTGTAACATCAACTCCAACAACCTATTTCTCTCCAATTCATTCACTTCATGATCTTTCTTTTCTCTCTCCTCTTAATCATTGGCGCCGAATGGATTTTCCTTCACGGACTCATGGAACATTCCTTGTATGTCCTAGCTGGATTCCAAGGATTCGTGTTCATTGCGAGTGTTGGATTACTGTTCTTTAACTTTCGACGTCGAACTCAAAACGCCGATTACCGCTTGGTGTTTACGTATATGGGCTTGTTCATCGCCACTGGAATTCCTGCGCTTGTTTATTTGCTACCTGGACTCTCCTATTTACTTCTTGGACTCCCCTATTTGCAGTACATTGGATGGATTTTCTCCGTGGGAATCTTTCTCGGAATACTCTACGGAATACAATTCGGACGATGGAATTGGAAAGTTCACCATGTGACGATTTCCTATCCAAATTTACCGCAAGCATTTGACGGACTTCGCTTTGTGCAAATCAGTGATGTCCATGTAGGTAGTTTTTTGCACCGTCACCACAAAGTTCAAAAGGCAATCGATTTGATTAACGCGCAAGATGCGGATTACGTATTTTTCACGGGGGATTTAGTCAATAACAAAGCCGATGAAATGCATGGATGGGAATCCCTTTTCTCCTCCATCCAAGCGAAAAAAGGAAAATTCAGCATCCTCGGAAACCACGATTATGGAGATTATGTGCAGTGGAATGAACAAGACGAAAAACAGGCGAATTTAACCAAGCTCATTCGCATTCATCAATCCATTGGATTTCAACCTTTACTGAACGACGCCGTTGAATTAGGCGATGGCTGTTGGCTGTTGGGCGTCGAAAACTGGGGAAAAGCTCCTTTTCGTCAAAGCGGAAAATTAACGGAAACCCTTTCCAAAGTCCCGGCGGATGCTTTCAAAATTTTATTGTCCCACGATCCAAGTCATTTCGATGCGCAAGTATTGGACACAGACATCGATTTAACGCTTTCTGGACACACGCACGGCATGCAGTTTGGGATTGAGCGCTTCGGGATTAAATTCAGTCCTGTTTCCTTTAAATATCCCAAATGGGCCGGATTGTACCAAGTTGACAAGCAATATTTGTATGTCAACCGTGGATTTGGCTTCCTCGGCTTTCCAGGTCGCGTTGGCATTTATCCTGAAATCACGCATTTTACCTTGAGAAAAGCCGAAGAGTAGTCCGCTTGTGGGATTCGCTCATTTTGGCTACATTTAACTAAAATTTATACTCATGACCGCTATTTACATTGTCCTCGTTGTTGCCCTTGCCATCGTTTTCAGTTCCCTGCTCACCGTTACACAAGGAACGATTGCCGTGATTACCCTATTTGGAAAATACAAACGCATCCTTACACCTGGATTACGCATGAAGATTCCATTTTTGGAACAAGTGTACCGACGTATTTCCATTCAGAATCAGAGTATTGAAATGGAATTCCAAGCAGTAACCATTGACCAAGCCAACGTGTATTTCAAAAGCATGTTGTTATACAGTGTGATGGATGCAGAAGAAGAAACGATTAAGAAAGTCGCGTTTAAGTTCATCAGCAACAAAGACTTAATGCAGGCATTGATTCGCACCATCGAAGGATCCATTCGCGCATATGTTGCGAGTCAGAAGCAATCCGAGATTCTTGGTTTACGCCACGAATTGGTCGAAAGTGTGAAGAATCAAATCGATCACACCCTGGAAACGTGGGGTTACCACTTATTGGACTTACAGATCAACGACATCACCTTCGACCAAGCGATCATCGAGAGCATGAGCAAAGTTGTGGCATCGAACAACTTAAAAGCAGCCGCAGAGAACGAAGGTCAAGCCTTGTTGATCACCAAAACGAAAGCAGCGGAAGCCGATGGAAACGCGATTAAAATTGCGGCATTAGCAGAGAAAGAAGCAGCGATGTTGCGTGGACAAGGAGTGGCGTTATTTCGTCAAGAGGTAGCAAAAGGGATGAGTGAAGCAGCGGAAGAAATGAAGCAAGCGAATCTAGACACAAACGTGATCCTTTTCTCCATGTGGACAGAAGCCATCAAGAATTTCGCTGAATACGGAAAGGGAAATACCATCTTCCTAGACGGCAGTGCAGAAGGCATGCAAAATACTATGAAGCAGATTCAAGCAATGTTATCTTCCGAACAACATAAAAAATAGATTGGCTTTTTTCCTTTGTCAAAAGGAAGAAATTACTATTTTTGCCAACCGTTACAGTTTAGATTGTAACTCGGTCCTATAGCTTCCAGTAACGACGGGACAAGCAACTTCGCAATAGGACAACTAAGATGTTTAACCGTTACTTCAATGTAACCTGGTCCTATAGCTTCCCGTAACGACGGGACAAGCAACTTCGCTATAGGACAACTAAGATTTTTAACCGTTACTTCAATGTAACCCGGTCCTATAGCTTCCCGTGACGACGGGACAAGCAACTTCGCTATAGGACAATTAAGATTTTTAACCGTTACTTCAATGTAACCCGGTCCTATAGCTCAGTTGGTTAGAGCAACAGACTCATAATCTGTGGGTCCACAGTTCGAGCCTGTGTGGGACCACCCAAGCGGGGATTTCCTTTGAAAAATCGAAATCCCCTTTTTTATACCCTTCGGAATTCTTTGCCAGATAAGGGATTGCGGAAAATAGCAAATTTATTTTCGTGGTTCGATAATCGTCATTTTTTCGATTATAGAATATTCCTTCCGGAAACAACAAATTCTGTATTCTTTGCTTTCTATTGAAATGAGCGCTTCCCCATATGGACGGGAGTTTCAGGGCCATCTCAATGCATTTGTCTGCTGCTTTTTCAAGGTTCGATAACTGATTTTCAGAACTTCCCAATTCCGTCTCAAATTGCTGAATATTTACACGGTATTTGGAACGGAATTTCTCAAATAACTCTTGGTCAATCTGTCCATTAACGAACCTTTCCTCAAGCGCATCTATTTTCTTTTTAAGGTTCGATATTTCCACTTGAATGGCCTTTTTATCCGATGAATTGAGTTGAATTCTTTCGCTGAGCAAATGCAACAGCATTTTCCTTACTACAGGAGCTAAAATTGGATTGAATGTAAATCCACTAATCATCGCCTCAAATTTTTCGTGCAGTACTTTCTGGCTTCTGTTATTGGCACACCCCTTTAAGTTACATTTATAGTAATACAGTCCCTTTTTCTTGACAAGATAACCCGTATAACTCGTTCCGCATTCATCGCATTTAACAAATTGCTTCAACGGTAGTTCGTCAACTTCCTGTTGAATCTTGTAACCCGAATTATACTTTTCTAGGTTTTGATGGACTTTAATAAAGGTGTTTTTTGAAATGAGTGGTGGATGCTTCCCATCGCCCATTTCTCCTGGAATCATTTTTGACGTAATGTAACCGCAGTAGAAAGGATTGGCGAAATATTGCGACAATCTCTTGGCTTCGATATCAAAACCTCGCGCATTCAGACGCTTGGCAATTTCTACCAAGGTTAAATCTTGGTTCGCTTTCCACTCAAATGCTTTTTTCAGGAGTTTTCCTTTGTCATTAATGACCATTTTATGCTGATCTGCATTCTTTCCTTGATGTACGTTTGTATAACCTGTGGGAGGCATAAACGGCCAATATCCTTGTTTTAACTTTTCCACCATTCCCGTCATCGATTTATCTCGACGTAATTGGTTGTCAAATTCACTGAACAAGTGATAAATACCCTCCATGAAATTCCCTGAAGGGTCATTATGGTCAATGGATTGAGTCACAGAAACCACTTTCACTCCACGCTGTTTTAACTCATGTGAGATAAATGCACCACTGGGCCCACTTCTACTAAAGCGATCGTAGGAATACACAATGACGTAACCGATGGATTTTCTCCGCTTAACAAAACTCAGCATTTTCTGAAATTCCTTTCGCTCATCATCCTTAGCACTTTCATAAGTACCGCCAAAGAACTCCACAATTTCAAGTCCTTTTTCTTCGGCATATTTCTTACAATGCTTCATTTGCGTATCCAAACTTGCATTGTTATCTGCTTGTTCTTTCGTGCTGACACGTGTATAGATCACTGCTTCGGTTTTGGCAACCGGAATCAATTCACTCCCTTTTGAAAATCTGCTAAATCTTTTGTCCATTGGTATGCTCTTCCATCATTATTAAACAAAGTTCTTCTATTTGCCCGAGTAGAAGTTGTGCGACTTCATCTGAAATCGGCTCTTCTACCAGTTCTTGAATGTTCTCTATTGTCGGTTTTTCAAATTTTTGTTTATTACTAATCAAGTTGGTTTCACCATATCACTCTTATCCGTTTTTCGGTTATCCGAGTGAGGTAATCAATTGCCCATTTATTTGGTGCTCTTATTCAATTTTTTCAAAATGACGTTTTCAAAATTCGTGATCTTTCCTTTCTGGGTTGTGACACTGATCTTTTGATATCCATTCTTTGCTATAACATCGAGAAATCGCTGTTCCATTGTGATTTTTGACTGCTCTTCCACTTCTAAAAGATGAGGCGCTCCCTCTGAAAACCGAATTCGAATTGAATTCACATCGTTTCTGCGTATCATCGCCAAAATTTCTTTTTCCGTATTAGATAAGAAATATAATTCTTCGAAAGGTTCATCAGGAACCCAATCTCGCATTAATGTTTGTATAGCCTCAGAAATACTGATACAGAAGTGTGGTTTTGAGACCAACTTTCTAAATTCCTCTTCGTTTGAGAATAGCTCTGGGTAGCGAGAATGCTCGTATAAAAAATATTCGCCATCTGTATTCACCATGCATTGAAATGACTTTCTAAATATTATTGTTGCCAAAACCATTGAAATGAAAATTGTGGGTCTATTTCCTTCTAATTCCTTCAAAAGTTGTTCTGAGCTTAGCCGACTATTATATTTGACTTTTATTTCACTAATTATCTCATTTAGTGAATTTGGATTGAGTAAGTTCAAATCAATTTTTGGTTCTAACAAAATTTCCTTCAGCCTTTTTATCTTGTTAAGACTGATTCCCAGAGACCGCATTTGTTGAATTAATTTTATCCAAACACTTTGTATTAGATCATATTTTCTTCGCATACCAGGTCCTTTTACAACAGGTAAAATTCCTTGTTGATCCCAATAAGTAGCATCTCTAGGTGCAATTTTTAAATCGCTTATGGTGTATTTTGGCAAGTCTACTTCATCCATCAAATTTGGAAACTCTCCGGTGAATTGGGATTCTGTCAGAATTTTAATTTCATCTGAACTCAAAGTGAAGAAATGCTGGTCTTTATTTAACATATATGTAAATATATACACTTTTGTTAATATATTAAACTTTTTCAAAAAAAAACCAATGTCTAAGTCTAGACATTGGTTTAAAAGAGGACTTTGATCATGCTAAAATTTTTCTAGTTCCCTAATTATCGGTTGATATAAGCCTTTTTCAATACAGATACGAGCAAAGTCGGCTGGTGTTTTAGCGCTGAGTGCTTGAAATAACTTGGAACGAGTAGCATCAATACTTTTCTTAGTGACATGAAAACGAGTAGCGATTTCATCACTGGTGCTACCAGAGCAGATTAACTTAATGACAATCATTTCACGTTCTGAGAAATTGAAATGCATCATGGCTTGTTCCTTTTTTTTATTCTTTTCAGCCTTGATAAAACTGGCCTCTGAAA
>CAIOSO010000027.1 GCA_903860985.1 uncultured Flavobacteriales bacterium | reverse complement strand
GACCTAATACGTTATAAACTATATCTTGAGTTAAAGGATAACGGATACAAAACACTTTATTCAAATCAACCGATTGACCGTTCAAAATTATTCAGTTCTGAATACGACATTGAGCACATTATACCACAATCAAAATTATTTGATGATTCCTTTTCAAATAAAACAATTGAATTGCGTTCAGTCAACCTTAAAAAAGGAAATGACACCGCGCTAGACTTCATTCAAAAAGAATACGGCGAGGAAGGATTCAAACAATATGAAGCAAGAGTTAAAGCACTTTTCGGAAATCAATTTGGTAAAAAATCGAAATACCGTAAGTTACTCATGGGTGAAAGTGAAATCCCTAAAGATTTTATCGAGAGAGAGTTAAGGGATACGCAGTACATTGCAAAAAAAGCAAAGGATATCTTATCTACAGTAGTTCAAACTGTATCGACAACAACTGGATCAATCACAGAGAAATTACGAGACGATTGGCAGTTAGTGGATGTTCTTAAAGAATTGAATTGGAACAAATATGATAAACTAGGTATGACGGAAACAATTGAAAACCGTCATGGACAAAAGATTAGTCGAATCATTGATTGGACAAAAAGAAACGACCATCGTCACCATGCTATGGATGCAATCACTGTAGCTTTTACCAAAAGAGAATATGTAAAGTACTTCAATAACTTAAATGCTAAAAGTGAAAAGGATGGAGAGATTTATAAAATTCTTAAGACGGAAACCTATTTTGACAAAGATCAAAAGAGACGCTTCAATCCACCAATGCCTTTAAGTCAATTTCGAGCAAGAGCAAAAGAACATTTAGAAAACACACTCGTTTCCTTCAAAGCAAAGAACAAAGTTTCAACAAAGAATAAAAACATCACCAAAACCGCTCTCGGTAAAAAAACGATTATTCACGAAACACCAAGAGGACAATTACACCTTGAAACGGTCTACGGTTCCTCTCAACTATACGCAACTAAAATTGAAAAAATTGGAGCAAATTTCGATCAAACGAAAATTCAAAAAGTAGCGAACACGAAGTATCGTAATTTATTACTGAAACGTTTGGAAGAAAACGGAAATGACCCAAAGAAAGCATTTACTGGAGCCAATAGTTTGAGTAAAAAACCAATTTACTTAAATAAACTAGAAACCTATTCACTGCCAGAATCTGTAAAATTAGTTGAGTTGGAAACTCAATATACGATTAGAAAACCCATTACCCCAGATATCAAAATTGATAAGATAATCGACAAAGGAGTTCAACGATTATTAAATGAACGATTGAGTCTTCATAACGGTGATGCAAAAAATGCATTTTCGAACCTTGAGGAGAATCCGATTTATTTGAACAAAGAAAAAGGACTCGTTTTAAAAAGAGTGACCATTCAAGGTATAAATAACGCCGTATCGTTGCACAACAAAAAAGATCATTTTGGCAAAGAAATCCTTGATGATAATGGTAATTCAATTCCAGTAGATTTTGTCAATACGGGTAACAACCATCACGTGGCGATATATAGAGATGAAAAAGGTAATTTACAAGAAGAGGTTGTCTCATTGTTTGAGGCCATTACCAGAAGAAATCAAGGATTAGAAATCGTCAAAAAACAACATGAACTAGGTTGGGATTTTATATTCACTCTGAAACAAAATGAGTATTTTGTTTTTCCAAATGAAGAAACAGGTTTTGATCCTGCCGAAATCGATTTATTAGACCCTGACAATTTTGCTAAAATAAGCCCAAATTTGTTTAGAGTGCAGAAGATTGGTTCACTATTATCTGGTTTGTGGTTTAGACATCATCTTGAAACAAATGTTGACATTAATTCCAAAATGAAAGGGCTAACGTATAAAGTTATTCAATCAACAAAAAATTTGGAAACAATACACAAATTAAAATTGAATCATCTTGGGATGATTATTCAAATTGGTGAATACTAAATGGTCAAACGCACTTTGCACTTCGGGAATTCGGCTCATTTATCACTGCGTAATTCGCAATTACTAATTGAACTAAAAGATGAACTACGAACAAGCAAAACAATTCCTTTAGAAGATGTTGGAGTTATTATACTTGAACATCCGCATATCACAATTTCTATAAGTGTGTTGGATGCGTTGATTAAAGCGAATGTTGCCTTAATCAGTTGTGACAATCATTACATGCCATCTGGTATGTTCTTACCACTAGAAGGTCATCATACGCAAACGGAACGAATACGTCATCAATTGAATGCGAGTGAGCCTTTGAAAAAGCAACTTTGGCAACAAACAATCAAGTCAAAAATTGAGAATCAAGCACGCGTATTAGAAAAGTTAGGACTAGAGGATTTACGCTTAACAAATTTGGCATCGAAAGTACTCAGTGGTGACACTGGCAACTTGGAAGCACAAGCGGCGTCCTACTATTGGCAACAACTTTATGGGAGCGATTTTGTACGTTCACGAAAAATGGAAAGTCCCAATGCACAATTAAACTATGGCTATGCTATTTTACGATCACTTGTCGCTCGTGCATTGAGTGCATCTGGAATGTATCCATCAGTGGGAATTCATCACCGGAACAAGTACAATGCCTTTTGTTTAGCGGATGACATCATGGAACCCTACCGTCCATTTGTTGATTGGCTCGTACTAAACATGTTCGACGGATCCGAAATTGAAACGGGTTTAACAAAAGATCAAAAAATCCAGTTGTTGCAATTGCCTCAAATAGACGTGTACATAGCTGAACTAAAAAGACCGTTGTTTCATGCGGTAAGCCTGACAACAGCCAGCTTATACAAGTGTTTTTCAGGCGAAACAAGGAGAGTTTCTTTCCCCGGTTTTGAATGACTTCCGAACGTTTTAATGCCTATCGCAATATGTGGGTCATGGTGCTGTTTGATTTGCCAACGGAAACGAAAAAAGAGCGCCGTATTGCGCAACAATTTCGAAAAGGATTGCAGCAAGATGGTTTCATCATGTTTCAATTTTCCATTTACATTCGGTTTTGTCAGAGTTCCGAAAATGCGCTTGTCCATACAAACAGAGTTAAATCCTTACTTCCAGAAAAAGGCAAAGTTGGAATTTTCTCCATTACCGATAAGCAATTTGGACGAATGGAGATTTTTCATGGCGTGAAAAAAGCAACATCACAAGAAACTCCCCAACAATTAGAATTGTTTTAATCGGTCAAAATGTGGTTTTATAGTTACTCGTTAACGATTTTTTTATTTCTGCAAGATACACTAAAAACCTTGCTGTAATTAGGTGATAAGCGACGCAGTTGTCGCTTATCGACCTAAAAATACAAATTGAAAGCGAATCACAACATAGATCCCAATCACATTTCGGATTATCCCGTTGTCGCTTATCGACCTAAAAATACAAATTGAAAGCGAATCACAACTAATAGGCGGCGTTACTTTTGCAGCTTACAGTTGTCGCTTATCGACCT
>CAIOSO010000026.1 GCA_903860985.1 uncultured Flavobacteriales bacterium | reverse complement strand
TTGAAAAATAAAAAGGCTGTTAATGAACCGATAATCACCAAACTTAAAATAGAAAAATGATGGTGGTTAGACCGAAAGAAAATAATGGCCATCACAGAGAAAAAATTGATGGAAACCAAGGCCGCCAGTCCATCGATGCCGTCCATTAGATTAATGGCATTAATCAGTACTAAGAAGAAGGAAAATACCAGAAACTGAAATAGCACCCCAGGAATAATTTCGAAGAAGGAATGGACACGAAAATGCTCAATAGCACCCTGATAAAACATGACAATCCCAAGTAGCGCTATCATCTGAGCAAGAAGTTTTAAAAAGGGCTTAACCGACCGAATGTCATCATATAGACCTATTCCAAACAAAAGGGTTGAACCAAAAAACATACAACATACAACCCAAGGGTCAAATTCGCTATTCGCCTGAATAAAAAACACGAGAATCGCAACAAAAAATACCACCCCACCAATTCTCGGAACAAGAGTCAAGTGTGAACTTCGCATATTTGGAATGTCGAATAATTGATTTCGCTTAGCAAAACTGATCAGCAAAGGCATCGACAGCATAGAACCCATTAAACTCAATGTAAATGCTACGAATAGATATAACTGACTTTCGGTAATCATATGTTATCGTTTTCCCTTTAGTTCGATTCCTTTTGACTCCAACAAACTCAGTATTTCTCGTCTCTTTCGTGTATTCAATGACAATGAAAAGATCTGTAATTTTGGGACATAGCCACTCGGTGTAATAAAATCACAAGCTTCACCTTCCCATTCATACCTGCGAACGAAAAGAACATGAATTCCAGTAAATTTGATTTGAATACTTTCAATATTCTTAAAATCAACTTGAGCACAAACAGAGTGACCACCTTGAAGTGGTAAATGCTCGAATAACAAGTATTCATCCTCAATGGTCATTTTCTGAAATTGTTTTCGATGTTTGTCCCATTCACCTAAACCAAGGAAAAAACTCCAAGGAATAAAAAAACTAGCTAGTACCAGATTAAAAATCAGAAACGTAGAGTTCCCAAAATATAAAAAATAGGTACTAACAACAATACCGAAAAATCCAACGATAAACAACGCAATTTTCAGTTGGAGAATAGTTGAATCTATTTTTAACACCTTCATTGTTTGTTTTAAATTTATTAAAAAAAAGCTCGTTTAGACGAGTGATGTGCAAATATGAAAATTGAACTGAACTTTATTATCACCTTATTGTTACCTGTGCAATAACCCATGTGTATTGGGATACTTTTCATCATTATGAAACAATTATTTAATGTTTCATAAATTAACAACTGTGTGCATTTTTATTATATTTGACTATGATTTTGAATCTTTTAAACCTGCTCATTGGATTTAGTTTAATGCTAATTAGCTTAGCGCTTTTATTAAACTACTTTAGACTTAATAAGATTAATTTTTACTTTTTTTTACTCATTTTTATTGCCGGAATAACACGATTTCAGTTTGGCTTGGTTTCCTTTGGATTTATTAGTGAATCCAAACCACTCGTTTTCAGGGTTTTTATTTTTCTATTTATTTTTCCACCGATATATTATCTCTGTCTCAAATCCTTTATTTCTCAAAAATCGAGTTGGAAATCTATTTTACTACATTTTTCTTTCTTTCTATTGATCATTTCCGTCAGACTTTATTTTGGGGAACTCGGCCTTAAACTAATTGGCGTTCTATTTCTTACTTACTCTGTGTTTTATTACTACTTGCTGACAAAAATCTCTTTGTACTATTTAAGACAGCATCAATCCATTTACACGAAACAACAATTATTTAAAGTGAAGCAGTTGATTGTGTGGATTTTTGCATTGTCCATCAATAATTTCATTTTCAGCACCTATTTTATTTTCTTTAGTGACTCCAACAAGCACGACGCAATACAAGGGATGTTTCACAGCACCATCATTGTATGGATATTATTCGTGACTTATTTATTCTTCAACCCTTCCATCCTATTTAATGAGGTATTCAAGAAGAAAGATCCCAAGAGAGATTTCCTGAAAGAATTTAGCATTTGGAATTCTAAACCATTACAAAAATTAGACACGCGAGATGTAGCTATTGAATTAATCATTCGAAAAAACGTAGAGAAACTCATTGAAGATTTAAGGAATCTGAAACCAGAGTTAATCATTCAATCCAATAGCACAAACTTGATTCATGAAATGGCGCTTCATTTAAATCATCCCAAAAGCCACCTGAAATTTGCGATGAAGTACCATTCAAGGTTCTCCCAAAGTGACTACCTGAATCTCATGAGGGTTATTTATGCATTGACTTTGTTAAATAACGGATATCTTGAAAATTACACCATCGAAACTCTTGGGGAAAAATGCCACTTTAACTCACGAACATCCTTCTACCGACACTTTAAAAAGCACATGGGAGTTTCTCCTGCCAAATACAAAACACTGATTGAATAAGTGAGTTCTACTTATAGTTTGACTTTTTGCTTTGGTCGCGCACAAATCTTGCGTTGTAGATATTGTGACAAAACTGCCGAACTCGCACCTACGATTGCCCCTGCGAGCACATCGCTCGGATAATGAACACCTAGATGCATACGCGAATATCCGGCAGCACAAGCGTATACATACGATGGGACAACCACATACCATTTTGGAAAAGCCATGCTCAAAGAAGTCGCTATAGTAAACGCAGTGGAAGTATGTCCGGATGGAAAAGAATAGGACCCAGCTTCTGCCTGTTTATCCAAAAACGGATACGTCACAAACGGACGATCGCGCTTAAACGCTAATTTCAGCGCTGTTGTCGTAAACGCATTCACACAAAAGGCTTCCACCATGAAGATCCCTTTGCTTTTCAAACTGCTGTCCTTTTGTATGATTCCAATACCCAAGACAGCAATGGGCGCACCGATACTCATTGAACTCACACTATTCGTAATGAACTTGAAACTTGGATCCAAGGATTTATTTCGTTCTAAATTGATTTCCTTTAATAAATCGATGTCCCAGTTTTGAGCAGAAACAAAAGTGGGAAGAAGAATGAAAAAACAGAAAAGTATCTTGAGTGAATTGTTAAACATCATCAGTGATTGATCAAATATACTATTCAAAGATAAAAAAAGCGTCAATGGAATTCCATTGACGCCTAGTTTTAATATTTACTTATTGAGGCAAACACAGTACATGAAGGTACTTCTCCGTTTTTAATCCTTTGTGATTTAACGTTGCTTCCACTTTGACAGTAACAATGGTTGTATCGATCACTTGATTGTGCCAATGTTCATGAAAAGCGTACGATTTTGCTTTTTCTTCTGATTCCATTTTCAAGTATTCGTCACCCGTGAAGGCATTTGCATACGTTAGTTGGTACCCGTACATCGTACCATCTCCAACAATTGTTCCTTCAAAATGTAAAGAATCATCATAGGGAATGGTATCATTTGCAATTGGCTCCATAATGTCAATTTTGGCCGTTGTTGCATCGCCTTTATGGCAAGAAGAAATAGAGAATAAAATGGCAAATGCAGCCATACTAAGCATTGTTTTTTTCATGTTGTTTTTTTTGAATTAAATAATTTAAACTAAGTCCGAAGACAATTTTTTGTTGAATAGAACCTTGATTCAATTCTTGTTTGATTGGAGCTTGAACCTGAGCTGAAAAGAGGAATCGATTCGTCAGGAGATTGACACTTGCTTTCATTGCTAGAATGTATCCACGATTCGTCTGACCGACCATTTGGACACCATTTAATCGACTAGCTTGATACTCATCAAATTGCAATCCAAGGGAAGATATCAATCGATACCCTTGGATTTTTCGGTTGTAAATCATAGAACTAGAAAGTTGTGATGAATTTCCAAATTGATATCCTTCGCGATCTTTGCCCTTGAGCGCATGACTTGCTTCCCCTTGAAAAGACCAAGCATGTTGAAATCGATGGGTATAATTTGCGAGAATCAATCCATCAAATGATCCTGTACCAGGAGCAAGGTTTTTCAATTCATTTTGATAGGATAGAAATTTACCAAATGGGAATTTCGCACCTAATCCGATGTTCAGAAAGTCATGCGTCACATTCAAGGAATCTTTTTTATCGATCAAAGAATACGTGAACAGTACATTTGGATCTGAAAAACCAGACACGAAACTTGTAGTAAAATCGGTTTTTTGTCGAGCCACTTGAATGGGAATAGCTCCATAAACTTGAATCCTTTTTCCAAGCTGTGTACGAAAGTTAAGGTCCGTCTGCCAGATGGCTTCAGACGAATGTTTGATGCCATACAAGTACGAATCAAACAAACGATAAGTTTGACGCCAACCAATCAAGTGAAAGCGATTGGATGCAAAAATTCCAATAGAGGCATTACTTCCGACACCGCCACAAAGGTCACATGCCGTCATTTGGACACAACTTAAAAGCATGCCCATTAAAACTATGTATTTCATTGATTTATTGTTAATTAAACGTACAAAGAAAGTATTCGTTTAACTACAGGGAGGATGAAAACAGCCTAAGTCATTTTCATAACGATAAAAATTAACCTTGCGGAAATGATGTTTTTCTTCTTGTGAAAGAGATGCTAATTCCATGTTGACAAGCATTTTTTCTGGACAAGCAAACAAGCATGTCTCCATCCATTTCAAGTTTTCCAAGGAGCGAGAAGATGCTTGTTTTTTATCAACCAATTGCTCCTCAACCTTTTCCAATTGTTTGGCTAAATAACATTTTCCATTACAGTGCATTTCTGGACGATTCTTGTTCTCACATTCCATCCGAATAATTTCGCGCTGGTTTATGCGAAAATTCACTTGCCAGAAAATTCCATAAGCCGTTTTACTCAGCAAAACAAGTACGAGAAGAATGGAACTAAGGATACGCATTTCAAGTGCGAAATTAACGATTAATTCTACTCAGAATACCTAAAAAGGAAGGAAAGTATTACGTTCTAAATACCGAAGCTGGCTCCAATTTCGTAATTCGACGTATCGCGAACAAGGTTCCTGATATAGAGATGACCGCAGTGATGACGAAGAAACCAACCTTGATCATTGGTGAGAAGGTAAATAAAGTTCCTGCGTTCGCAATACCATTTCTGAATCCTTCAATTAACGCATAGCCAATGATAAATCCAATGATGGAATAAATAATCGCTTGCATGAGAATGAGCTTGCGGATGTATCCATTCGTTGCACCAATCGCTTTTAAGGTCCCGTAGTCTTTGATTCGATCAATAGCTGCGGAATAAAGAGTTAAACCGATGATCACGAAGCCCGACAACAAGGCGAAGATGATCAATGTTCCAAAGGAAAAGGCAATTCCACTGGACTTCAACACCGTCAAAATGGTTTGATTTTTAAATTCTGTTGGCATCCATGCCTTAACTCCAGGAATGTTGGTGTTAATGTAGTTGACAACGTCTTCCATGTGCTTGTCGTCGTCCACTTTCACCAAAAATGCGGAAGTTCTGCTCACCGGAACATTTCCTAAAAATCTCGCTCGGGCAATCGTCGTGTATGAAATGAGTCCGCCACCGAATGAACGCGCTCCTTTCGTTACAGCAGCAATGTACACTTGTTTTCCATTGATTTCGAAGTAATTTCCTTTCTCTGGCTTCCCAAGTGCCTTTCCATCAAAAAAATCAACCGTAACGGCGCCATCCGGAATGAGGTCCGCATGATTACCGTCAAAAATAATTCCATCTTGAATACCGTTAAACTCAGGCAACTCCACCCCCACTACACTCATTCCCGCAGAAGTTCCATCCGTGAAACGTGCAGCACCATTTGAAATAACCAATTGGTGGGCTTTTTCCACATACGGTAAACTTTCAATTTCAAATCCAAGACGCACATCAATCGGTGCTAACGCATTCACATTCTCTGTTTTATTATCTGTCACCCAAACATAGCCATCGTTCACTCGAACGTAATAACACATGGCATTCGTTAAAAAAGTAAAGATTCCGGTTTGTTGTCCCACTAAAAAGATGGAAATAATGACACCAAATAGCGCTCCCACACTTTTTGGTTTATCAAACTTCATGAATTTTAGGGCGGTGTAAAACAATTGCATCCTACAAAGAAATAATGCATTCAACACGACTTCCAATCAATACCGCTTTTGGATTGTCCACGCGCACGTGAACTTCTCTAACACGTCGGTCTTCTAAATTGTCAGCACGGTCACTAAAAATGGATTTTTTCGATAAGTAAGGTGCACAGTAAATCACAGTACCACTCGATAATTTATCATTTGTTCCCTGCAAGTTGATCGATACTTTTTGTCCCGTTTTAACTTTTAACGCATACAATTCGTCGATTTCAGTAATGGCCATTAAATTTCCCGCTGGTGCGAAGTCACCTAATTTTGTTCCAGCTGCAATAGCTTGTCCCAATTTCACATCCCAGTTTAACATCATACCATCTTCTGGCGCATAGACACGTTTTTTATCTTTCAGTTGAGTCAAGTAATTCGACTCCGCATTTACTTCCTTCACGCTCGCAATGGCTTCGTCCAAGTCTGCTTTAGCAATGATCAAATCAGCTTCCAAGTTTTTAAAGATTGTTTCGGAATCCGTCGCCGCTTTCTCTGTTCCAGCTTTGGCGTCTGCTAGGGCACGGTCACGTTTTTGTTCAACATCCGCCGCTTTCAATTTAATGCCCAATGCCGCAATTTTAGCTTCCAAACTTTTCACACGTTGTTGACGCGTGTTTATTTTCGTTGAGCTTTGTTGAACTTGCGCTGCCTCCGAACTTTCATCCAACAACATGATGAGTTGACCTTTCTTCACCGCTTGTCCTTCGGTAACTAAAATCGAAACGACACGACCAGGAATTTCAGAACCAATCGGACAAATTTTACTTTCCGGTTCGATGCGTGCGATTCCAACCAATTGATCAATCTCACTCAATTTATAATCTGTTTTCTTCTTTTTTGTCTCTTCTGTTTTTCCACCACAAGCAGAAAGAACGGTAATGAGCAATAAAAATAATGCTGTATTTTTCATAATTAATGTACTGAAAACGTATTCGTTAAACCTTCTTTTGAAATTTCTGTGGCTTGACCACCATCGACCTTGATGACACGGTCAGCATAGGCAATTAACCTCGGGTCATGTGTTACCACACACACTCCTTTTCCACTTCTCGCTAATGACACAAGTTCGTTCATCACTGTTGAAATAGATGATGCGTCCAAGGATGCCGTTGGTTCATCACACAAAATTAATTTTGGATCAGTCACCAAGGCACGTGCAATAGCAACGCGCTGTTGTTGTCCACCGGACAATTGTTTCGGTAAACTTTGCTTTCGATCGAGCATCCCGACTAAATCCAGTGCGGCTTCTGCTTTTTTCTTTGCAACAGCACTTGGAATTCCTTTCAACTGCAGCGGCATGAGCACATTATCAAAAGCGTTCAGTGGTGCAATTAAATTGAAACTTTGAAAGACAAATCCAATGGAATTCAAGCGAAGTGCTGCTAATTGTTTTTGGGACATGTCGTTGACCAATAGCTCATTGACAAACAATTCACCATAACTTGGATAGATGACGCAACCAATTAACGAAAGCAAGGTGGTTTTACCAGATCCTGACGGACCAATGATCAATACTAATTCACCTTCGTTGATTTCTAAATCAACAGGTTTCAAAGCAACAATGGTTTGATCACCCACCTGATACACTTTTCCTACACCCGTTAATCTTGCTATCATAGTCATTTAAACAAAGGTAGGTAGAATTTGTTTGTCTTCAGAACTTGAATTTTGTAAAATTAACTAATCACCTCAAGCTTGATTAGCGCTAATTCGATTCTTATTATGTAAGAAAAAAGACATCTAGGTAACTACAATAAAAACAAGTAGGGATCGGTGAAAACGAAAAAAAGGAAAGGCTATAAAAAACAAAACCCTGAAGTTTGCTAACGCAGGGACGACAGGGTATTACTTTACAAAAGTAGTGTTTTTATTTTAATTCGCAAGCAAACTCAAAAAAAAAAAAAAACGACAAACAATAATCTGTAAAAAGTTTGGTTATGGTATTATGAAGTATCCAGCGTTTGAACAATTATTGTCCCCTGCTAGAATTGGTCGCTTTTATCGGGCTATGAATCAAGACCGACAAAAAACGATTTTACTTTATCGATATAACATCTATTTATCTCAACGCATGTTTGGTATCATGCACATTTTTGAAATTGCTTTGAGAAATAAAATTGATGAGCACTACAAAGCGCACTTTCAACAGAATGATTGGCTTGTGCATCAAAGTCGCATTGGTGGCGCATTTCATGGACTTCGAAGCGCTTCCATTATCGAATCACATTATCAAAAACTCCTTGCAAGAAATCAGTACACACACGATCGACTAATCTCCGAATTATCCTTCGGGTTTTGGACAACCTTATTTGACCGGTCTCCCTTTCGCGCAGGAGGACAAAAAATACATACGATTTTTACCGATCGTCCAATTGGTATAAATCAGAGAAGAATCAACTATGAATTGGATAAAATCCGACAGTTTCGAAATCGCATTGCCCACCACCAACCTTTGTGTTTTAATGCGAATGACGAAGTGGATTTAAGTTATCCAGAAGAAAGGTATCGATTGATCCTTCAGTATACGCATTGGCTCGGCTATGGACAATCAACGATTTATCACGGATTGGATCAACTACACCCAATTTTCACCAAAATCGAAAAATTAACTCGTCGATTTTAGGAACTATTTCTCTCCAACAATCTGTAACATTCGTACCTTTATCCAACCAAAAAGTAACAATGACCGAACAAAACCCTATCCCCCAGCCCAACAATCCTTTGCATGGAGTGAAACTGGCCACCATTTTGGAAGAATTAGTGGAGAATTACGGATGGGAACATATGGCCTTTAAGGTAAATATCAACTGCTTCAAACTAGACCCTTCGATTAAATCCAGTTTGGTTTTTTTAAGAAGAACACCTTGGGCACGCGCAAAAGTAGAGCAGCTCTTTTTGCACCATTTGAAAAAAAGAAAGTAATAATTATCTCCTTAATCCAATCGCAACAGTAGAGTCTGTTTGAACCTTTTCTAGTTCTTCGTGTTAATAAATAAAGTCTCACCACATGCGCAAATCAGGCTATGTATTTACCCCATTCGAAGCACCAAATCAAACTCCGTTCGAGAAATTGTTTGATGTTTTTAGTGAATTAATTACACACACTTCAGGAGATGTGGATGAAGCATTGGAATGGTTGGATGTACTGGATAAAGAATATAATCTCACCACAGAGGATTATACCATGGAGGATTTCATTGAGGACCTCAAGAAAAAAGGTTACCTGCGTGAGGAAATTCAACCGGATGGAAATGGTCAATTGTCCATCACAGCAAAAACAGAACGTGTCCTACGTAAAAATGCCATGGACCAAATTTTTGGGAACATTCGAAAAAATGGTGCTGGAAACCACAAATCGAAAAAAAGTGGACAAGGCGATGAGTCCACCGGAGAATTTCGCGACTTTCAATTCGGTGATTCCTTTGAAAACATTTCCATTACCGAAAGTTTAAAAAATGCCCAAATCAATAACGGAGTTGGGGAATTTAGACTCACAGAGCAGGATCTTGTCGTTGAGGATACGCACCATAAATCCCAAATGAGTACCGTGTTGATGATTGACATCAGTCACAGCATGATTTTATATGGTGAGGACCGCATCACGCCAGCGAAAAAGGTCGCAATGGCGTTGGCGGAACTGATTACTACTTCCTATCCGAAAGATACCTTGGACGTGATTGTATTTGGTAACGACGCATGGCCGATCAAAATCAAAGACCTCCCCTATTTGAATGTTGGTCCGTATCACACAAATACCGTTGCCGGACTCGAATTAGCGATGGACATCCTTCGCCGGAAACGAAACACGAACAAGCAAATTTTCATGATTACCGATGGAAAACCGAGTTGCTTGCGCATGCCTGACGGACAATACTACAAAAACAGTAATGGTCTCGATCAAATGATCGTTGAGAAATGCTACACGATGGCTGCTCAAGCCAGAAAGATGCACATTCCTATTACCACCTTCATGATTGCGCAGGACCCATATTTGCAGTCCTTTGTTGAACAATTTACCGCATCCAATAAAGGAAAAGCGTTTTTCACTGGTTTAAAAGGACTAGGCGAAATGATTTTCCACGATTACGAAACAAACAGAAAAAAACGAATTAACTAAGAAAAAATGAACACTTCCATCTCCACATTTGGCGCCTTGAAAGCGGCTGGATACCAATCAAAAAGCATTAAAACCGAATTAAGAGACAACTTAATTGCTGCGCTTCAAGAAGGAAAAGAAACCTTCCCGGGAATGCACGGTTATGAAAATACGGTGATTCCACAGTTGGAAAGAGCAATTTTATCCAAGCACAACATCAATTTATTGGGACTGCGTGGACAAGGAAAAACACGGATTGCTCGCTTGATGGTGAATTTGTTAGATGAATACATTCCATATGTGACGGGAAGTGAAATGAACGATGATCCTTTTCATCCGATCAGTCGTTTCGCCAGAGACTTGGTTGCTGAACATGGAGACAATACACCTATTTCTTGGTTACATCGATCGGAACGATTCTTTGAGAAACTTGCGACACCAGATGTAACGATTGCCGATTTAATTGGGGACATCGATCCAATAAAAGCCGCGAACCTAAAATTAAGTTACGCAGATGAACGAGTGATACATTTCGGAATGATTCCAAGAGCGAACCGCTGTTTATTTGTCATCAATGAATTACCAGATTTACAAGCGCGTATCCAAGTGGCATTGTTTAACATCTTGGAAGAAGGCGATGTACAAATCCGTGGATTCAAATTGCGCTTGCCATTGGACTTACAATTTGTGTTTACAGCCAATCCAGAGGATTATACCAATCGTGGAAGCATTGTGACACCGCTAAAAGACCGAATCGGATCTCAAATTCTCACACATTACTCCGCGGATATTCAAACAGCGAAGAAAATCACCCAGCAAGAATCTGAAAAGATGGACAATCGCATGTGTCAGGTACATGTGCCTGAGTTGGCAAAAGACATCTTGGAACAAATTGCCTTTGAGGCGCGAGCAAGTGAGTACATCGATCACAAAAGTGGCGTGAGTGCTCGTATGAGCATCACCGCATACGAAAATTTGATCAGTACAGCGGAGCGACGCGCGTTGATGAACAACGAAAAAGAAACAACCGTTCGTTACAGTGACCTCATTGGAATGATTCCATCCATTACGGGAAAAATGGAACTTGTGTACGAAGGCGAACAAGAAGGAACCTCGTTTGTGGCTCAGCACTTAATCAGCGAAGCAACAAAAACCTTGTTCCTCCAATATTTCCCCAAAGTGGAAAAACTGAAAAAACAAGACCAAGCAACGCCTTACGACGAAGTACTGAAATGGTTCTTTGAAGCGGATGCCATCGAATTAACAGATGATGCGAATGAAGAAACGTATGAAACAGCGCTTTTGTCCATTAAGCCATTAGACATGCTATTGCACAAATACCAACCGAAAGTCGCTTCGATTGACGCACCGTTTTTGATGGAGTTTATCTTGTGGGCCTTGGTTGAATTCAAGCAACTTTCCAAAAAACGCACAACGGACGGACTTTCCTTCAATGATGCGTACGATAGTTTATTGAGTGGGTTTTGATTGGTGAACGGTGCTCTGTGATCAATGCTAAGTGAACAGTGGACAGTGAACAGTGAACAGTGCTCAGTAATCAGTGCCTTATGCAGTGTGACAAAAAAGTAAATAATTCGTTGTATTTTTGAGTATCTGACTAAAACGATGAATTTCCTGCGCATTATTTCTCTCCTCCTTCTCTCGTTTTTCATGAACGTACATTGTTCGTGGGCGCAATATTCGTTTGAGGATACGACTAGTGTTGGGACAGAACAGGAGCGAATTCCAGAAATCAATCAGTTTCGCTTTCACAAAATTGACAAGGATACAATTACACTGGAAACGAACGACATCCTCGTTTGCGATTCTTTTTGTGCACAAGGATTACCCTCTACTTATGACGCCTTGCATTCGTTCAATTACCGCATTGCGGATCGTTTTGGTGGTTATTTAAACATCAAAATCAATCTGGCATTGGAGGAAGTACGCAAAAACGGATTTCCGTCTGATGTAAAAAACCTCTACATTCAAATTGATCCCGTTTTCCTGAAAGTCTATTGGTTCGCCGTGGTGGGTCCAAGTACGGACGGACACTCCTACGTGCGCATCGACAGTCGTGGTTCCGCGGGAGGAGGATTGTCCGCCGTGCAGAAACAGCTGCCACGCATGATGAAAAAGCATCCCAATTTCCAAGCGCACAAGTTGATGGAATTCAATGAAAACGTCAAAGTCTGCTACGACTGGCATGGAAATCAACTGTGCGATTTTGACGGAACAATTAATATTCGTCAACACTTCTACAAATTCTCCGCTCCGCCGAATGTGGAAATTCCACCTGTCGAGGACACCGAACTTCTGTCCATGCCTGCACGTCCGATTGCAACAAGAGATTCCACCGAGGTAGTTTCTCCCCCAACGGTCGTTAAAACGGTTCCAAAACCAAGTTACACAACCTACAGAGTAAAGTCCGGAGATACCCTTTCAGAGATTGCACGGAAACAACACGTATCCATCACGACCATCAAGAAAGCCAATCACCTGCGTTCAGATACCATTCAGATTGGACAAATATTAAAAATTCCCAAATAAATGAAAAGGTTTCTTTTATGTATCGTTTTGCTCGTTACGGTAAGCGTATGGATTTTCCCCATCGAAAGCGCGGCACTTCATGTCCAAGCAGATCGGCGGCATAGCAACGAACAGTCTTTATTGGCTAACACCGAAGATTCCCTTCCTCTTTCTTTCTCGTGCTCGACATTTGTCCAACATGTGCTTTGGCAAAGTACGCAAGACGTGAGCTACGATCCCAGCTATTTCAGTATTCCTTATCCCAATGGAGATGTTCCCGCTAACAAAGGCGTTTGTGTCGACGTGCCCATCCGTGGACTCCGGTCGATTGGCATTGATTTACAGAAATTGGTGCACGAGGACATCCTTTCCGCGCCATCGTCCTACCGCATTACTAAGACTGACAAGAGCATTGATCACCGCAGGTGTTCGAACTTAATCGTTTACTTCAAGCGCAAAAACCAATGCGTGCCAGTCAGCACAGACGAAACCGGCTACCATCCAGGCGACATCGTTTTTTGGGACATCGCACACGGACATGTAGGAGTTGTTACGAATGAAAAAGTTCCCGGAACCAATCGGTATTACCTCGTTCATAACATTTGCTGTGGTCCAAGGAAGGAAGATTTTTTGTTTGCAGCACCGATAGTGTGTCACGTATCTTTTGAGAAGATCAGGTAGAGAAGGAGAAAGAGAAAGAGAAAGAGAGCGAAGAACTAGTGAATGGATCTCGCTCTTCAATTTGTTATATGTTTAGTGATCTCGGCAGGATTACGCTACCGCGTTTTCCTAAGGATTTGTTCATAGCAAGCTAAAACCCAAACTGCTGCGCAGTTTTCGGGTGTTTTTGTTTTTAAACGCTTATCAAAATGAATTTTGAACGCGTTAAAAACAAAAAACCCGGCACTACGTGCTGGGTTTTTGCTTGTGACCCTAGGGGTAGATAAATCTAACTTTTATGAGGATTTGGAGAGGGTGATGGAATTAACTTTACCGTCAAAACAAGAGTAAACGGTAAAAAAAGATAAAAGTACCGTTTGTGTAATTTCACAAGAGCATCAACTTCATTTGTTCAGGAAGTTCTTTGCGAATTCCTCCTCTATTTTCCTGACTTCTTCCTCATTCAATTCTTTAAACTCATTCAGTCTAGCGCGCTTGGAGAGTTGAGCATTTCCCTTTTCAAGGAACTGTACCAAAAGTCCTATTAGTGAATCTGGCATATCAAATTGAGAATCGATATATTGCTTGAAAGTGTCGTATGCATTTAAGTAGTTTACCTCCTCAGGAATGATCCTATTCAATGTGTCTTTTACGCATTCAAACAAGAATTCAGCATGTGGAGTTAGGTCCATGTACCTATAAAAATCAATGGTCTCATTTAAAACCTCAATATTGTGGTCTGGAGTCTCTTTCCATTCTATGAAATCCAACAGTGGTCTTGAGTATCCTTCCAGTACTTGTTGGTATTCTCTCAAATGATCTAAAATGGAGGCTGAAACAGGGAAAATAAATCCTTGCTGTGAAAAATTCTTAAGTGCAAGAAGGTGATGAATGATATAACGATGAATTCTTCCATTACCATCTACAAAGGGGTGAATGTAAACAAAACCAAATGCAATTTTAGTTGCAGCAACAACCGCATCTATTGGGGCTTTAGTTAGTAATTGACTTGTCTCAATTAGACCATTCATTAGGCGTTTGAGATCCTCTGGTTTTGCAGATATATGATCTGGCAGCGGCTCTCCGCTAAAGCGTTCATGCTCTCCAACAAATCCTCCTGACGTTCTGAGTCCCAACTTCAAGAATCGTTCGTTCTCAATTACGAGTTGTTGTAGTCGACACAATTCATCAATCGAAAGTTCGCGAATACCCGCCTGACCTATCGTTTGACCCCAACGGGCTGCTCTTTTACTTTTAGGACTTTCACCTTCAATTGAAAAAGATGCCTTTGAATCCTTGAGTAATAAAAAAGAAGATGCACGCAAAAGAAGTTCTTTGCGAAAGCCCTTCAGGTAATCCGCTCGTTTTGAGGAGAAATTCTCCTTTATAAATTGTTCCAATCTTTCTGTTCTGTGAACCAAAGGACAGAAATCAATCGTGCCTGGAAGGTTGTTGAACACCATGTGTCGAGATGACCTTATACCGCTACCACTGAATTGTAGCTTAGGATCAACAGCCAAAACGTAACTCTTCTTATTTACATCATTAATACCCGGAAGTTCTTTGCCAATAAGCCATTCTATTAAAAACCAAATTCTTCTCGAATATTGGCCTGAAGGTTCTATCGATACCAGTTCAGTTAATTGTTCCAAATTGTAATGTGAGGTTAGTTTACTAAAAAACAGTAAATTTACTCCCTCATATTTCAGAGCGAATACCAAGTGATTGTAAAGTGCGTTGATTACATCAAGCGAAGTATTGTCATCTGGTGCGTAGGCTTTAGGGAAGAGAAGAAATTCATCACTAACCTTTTTCTTATATCCTGCTGTGATCAAGGCAATCCGTCTTGGAATAGGTATTGGAAGCCCTATTTTTTGAATGACGGCTGCATAACCAACTATAAATTCGTGTTCAGGTAACTTACGTCCCGCAATATTGGGTGCAAATTGAGAAAAGTGAGCGCTTTGAGTCATTTAAATTAAATAATAAGCGCAATTTAAGCAAAAACAAGCGCAAACCAAAAATAATGAGCGCATTTTGTGTAATATATTTAAAATTGAGCGCAATTATTTAAAAGGTTCTAATTTTCTGTAGCAAATAGAAAACAACCATGATTGTGGGTCCATTGTTTTATCGATCAAATCAGTGCTGAAAAGATCAATTTCAAATTCATCCATGCGGCGAATGAATTGTTGCTAATCCTACAGTAGATTATTCGATAAATGTCTCCTTGACATTATTACATCTTAATAATGAATATGTGGTAAATTATGGGACATATACTTTATAGAAATATAAAAATAAAATAATTTCGATTTATGATTCTAACTTTTATTTTACCGAGTCCAAATGTTTCAAATCATTCCTTGTGAAATAAAAAAATAAATAAATATACTTAAGATTAAAAGACGTTCAATTTTATTCTTAGAACTTAACCTCACCCCCCCTATTCCCTTATCTCAACTAAATCAATTGTACAATAATACATGAAAACTCCAACTAACTTTATACCTATTATCGGT
>CAIOSO010000025.1 GCA_903860985.1 uncultured Flavobacteriales bacterium | reverse complement strand
GAAACAAAGTCGCTACCTATACGCATTGTGAAATACAAGTCACCATCTTTTAGCGGAACCTGGTCAATCTTAGATTCAGCGTGAACAAACATGCGCACTCTACCAAACTGACGCATATCCACATTAACTTCTTTAAAAACGGAACGAGCGTCACCATCATTCAAACCGCAAACTTGTAGAGAAAGCGATTGTTCATTGAGGACAATGTTTTGTCCGCTTGTTACTTGCGCCTGTTGACGTTCAACACCTGGAGGGATAACATAGTTTACGGGCGTTTTCTGACTATTTTCTTCCAAACTAACAGATTGAACAGAAAATTCAGTGCCTTTGTTATCATCTATTGGAATATTTTCTCCTGGGCTTTGTAATGAAAACATATACCTGCGCCATTGGTTTCTACCTAACTCAAAACGTGCGAAACGCATAATGACGCTATCATCAAAACCATTTAAGAATAATCGAAGAAAACGAATGGAACGAAAATCAGAAATATTACCAACTCTGTTTTGATATTCACGAATCGGAATCTTGAATTGATACCATGTTTCAGGCTCAGTACTTCCGTTGGGAAGTTTCACGTTTGTTGTTACACTATTGACAATAAAATTACTTCCTACTGTCATTTTGGAAGGCTGAATTGCTACTCTATATTGAAAATAATCTTCCGATTCATTGAGTGTGTTATCTCGGTTGATATCTTCTGCATCTGGAATATTGGTAGCTGCGTTCGAAAACGTTTGTGATGCGCTTGTCACAGGTGAGTTACCGCTTGGATTATTGAATTTCTTGTAACGCTCCAAAACACCAGCATTCTTTTGATCATAATCCGAACCACGAAAATAATGGTAATCATCGTTGGATGGATCGGCTTGAATTTCGGAATAAACAGTAGAGGAAACTTTAGGTTGAATTGAATTCAAATAAGGTGCAAACTTTGCCTGTTCTTCAGCATCATCCATTCCGTCAAAACCAACATCTTGAACAGCACGTGCATTAGGATCGTTATCGAAAGCACGAATAATTTGCGTTTGTAAACCAGGTACAAAACCCCAAACACTTGATTCTAATTTGGCGTTGTCTTTGGGATAAGGAATTCCATTTTCAAAAAATTTACGAGAATCTTTCAACACATCTTCAGAAACATTTCCAAGGTTAATGTAGAGATTTCCTCCGTTTGAGGCTTGTTTATTGATAAAAGGATCTAACAACCAAAACTCTATGAACTCGACATTTGATTGTTCAAAGTCACTATAATCAATTGCTCTTTGAATGCCTGCCCATCTTGCAGAGGGATTTAATAGTTTTCCATTCTGGTCGACATTTACATCAAAATTATAAGGACCTTTTTCGCGTGGATAATAGGCAACATCGAAAGTGCTCAGACCAGATTGTAACGTAACGCTTGACTTTTGAGGAAAAACTTCTTGTTGTTGAGCAAGACGTATGTAATGTTGATCAGGATCTTTTTTTACAAAATCCGGAATGCCACCTACCCCATCAATCAATGTGGGTTCAATACTATACCATGCAAGTTTTGCACGGTTTTTATCGTACTCGAGATTACTGTTCAAAGTTGCTTCAGGAAATAAAACACTGCCGCTTGCATCACGAGCACCTACAGGTGTTGATGCCAAAGACCATGTTTGTGATGGCAATCTCAAATCTATTCCGCTTCTTGTTCCTTCAAAGTCATCAATATAAACTGCACCTTCAGGATCTAATGAATTAATTTGTTTTGGGTGGCTTGGAAAAAGCCCAGCAACCTCACCAGAGGCTG
>CAIOSO010000024.1 GCA_903860985.1 uncultured Flavobacteriales bacterium | reverse complement strand
GAGATTCAAAAAGTGGTTAGACACGATCCCTGACTAAAATAATACATTCATGGAAATCATATTATTTGCCATTCTATTCAGCGCTGGACTAGGATTCTTCGCGTACAACGCATGGAAAGTGCGCTACAACATTTTACTTGGGCAGGACATTGATCGATCAGATCGGAAAGGGGCGCGAATTAAAACAATGATTTTAGTCGCTTTTGGACAAAAGAAAATGTTCGCACGTCCCATTCCAGCATTGCTTCACTTAGCGCTTTATGTTTCTTTTGTCATCACGCAAATTGAGTTGATTGAAATCGCTATTGACGGATTAAGCGGTCACCACCGATTTTTCTATTTCAAACTAGGTGGATTTTATACCTTCATGATTAGCTTCATTGAAATCTTATCTGTACTTGCATTTGTTGCGACATTGGCTTTCTTAGCACGACGAAACTTATTGAAACTTCCTCGTTTCACGATGAAAGAACTCATTGGATGGCCTACAAAAGATGCGAATATCATTTTGATTGCTGAAATCGTACTCATATCCTTTATTTTCTGCATGAACGGTGCGGATGAAGTATTGTTCAGTCGCGGTGGTTCACATGTCGAATTCGCTAAAGGACATTTTGATTTCGCGATTTCTTCCTTTATTGGTCCAATGCTCTTCGAAAATTTAAGCATCGATGCGCTTCATGTTATTGAACGCGTTGGTTGGTGGGGACACATTTTGATGGTCTTCGCATTTTTGAACTACCTACCCTACTCCAAACATTTCCACATTTTGTTGGCTTTCCCGAATACGTATTACTCCAACTTGGAGCAAAAAGGGAAATTCACGAACATGGAATCCGTTACAAATGAAGTGAAGTTGATGTTGGATCCCAATGCCGACCCGTATGCCGCTCCAGCAAATCCAGATGAAGCGCCGAAACGATTTGGTGCAAAAGACGTGACTGATTTGACTTGGAAAAACTTATTGGACGCATATACGTGTACAGAATGTGGACGTTGTTCATCGGCTTGTCCAGCAAATGTGACAGGAAAACTACTATCTCCGCGTAAAATCATGATGGATACACGTGATCGATTGGTGGAAGTCGGTGAAAACTACCGCAAACATGGAAAAGGATACGATGACGGTAAGAGTTTAATTGGAGATTATATCACAGAAGAAGAATTGTGGGCATGTACAAGTTGTAATGCCTGTGTGGAAGAATGTCCGGTGAACATTGATCCATTATCCATTATCGTTGACTTACGACGCTATTTGGTAATGGAAGAGTCGAAAGTTCCAAGTGAATTAGCAGGAATGTTAACGAACATCGAAAACAACGGTGCTCCTTGGCAATTCGCTCAAACCGAACGTTTAAATTGGGCAAATGAAGATTAAGACAAGTAGCTAATTAAGCAAAAATACTGACTATGATAGTTCCAACAATGGCCGAGAAAATGGCAAATGGCGAATCACCTGATATTTTATTTTGGGTTGGTTGCGCTGGTAGTTTTGATGACCG
>CAIOSO010000023.1 GCA_903860985.1 uncultured Flavobacteriales bacterium | reverse complement strand
TACTAGTCACGAAATTTAAATATTGCTCTTGAATTGGCTGTTCAAGTTGATTTGAAGTTATTCTTAAAGTTCCATCAAAAACAGTAATATTGTTAGCGGAAAGCCATTGTTTCTCATGATTAAATTGGAAGTCTCGTATAACCCCATTTTTTACCTGCCAATTATTTAAATCGATTGTATTACCGGAAAAATTATCTTCAAATAAAAATAGTTCATTCTAATTAAAATGAACTATTTTAGACTTGATGAAATTAATTTCAATTTTATTTTTTTTGAATTTATCAAAAATTAATGCTTCATTTTTTTTTGCAGATGTATCGAAATTTATATCATTACCCATTCTTTTCCCTCAAGTTCATCATTGGTTTCTCGAAATACGTATAAATCAAATGAGAAATCGTAATCGTGAAAAACCAAAAGCCAAGATACCCAAGTGCATTTTGAAGTTTGTTTTCAGGTGGGAAGTTCTTCATAATTACTTGAGAAACGACTGCTAAATTCACCAAATACATCGAATAAGAAATCAATGATATTTTCGTGACCAACTTCCCGATGAATGGACGTTGATAATTTTTAATGCTATCCATTTTTGATAAAAGCAGAGCTGCACCAATTGAAGTCAAGGTGAAAGAGAATGTCTTGGAGTAAAAACCATTTGATTCTTTCGGTAGATAGATGTTAAAGTAAATAAAAGCGAAACCTAATACAAACATAACGTTTCGATATTTGACAAAAAAAGCATTGTGGTAAAACTTCAAATATGCTGCAAGTACGCCATAAATCAATGTGTCCATTCGCGAAAGCACGACTTTTCTAAAGTTTACATCAAACCAGAAGTCATCTACAATCATATCCGAAATTAAAATTCGGTAAACAATTGGTGCGAGAATCATTGTGATGATCGTAAACAAAATCGCACTCCTTTTTGTGAGAAAAAAACTAAAAACAAGTATGATGATCGGCAAGAAAGCATAAAACCATTCTTCAACCGACAAGGACCAACTTTCCCAAAAGAAATCGACAAATCCAAAGCTGAAATTCTGCATGAAGACTAAAAACTTCCATGAAAATTCTTCGATATTACCTTGAATTATCTTGAAATAAACGAGCAGGATATTCACAATTAAAAAAAGATAATAATTCGGCAATGTTCGGTACCATCTTCTTTTTAAAAAAGTATAAATCAACTTACGATTGATTTTATCACTCTCCTCGATTTTAGCAATTAAAATCCCTCCAATTAAGAATCCACTTAGCACGAAGAACAAATCAACACCATCAATGAATGGGATACTTGGAATGGCATGGAATAAATCTCCAGCTATGGACGAACCATGACCAATAACTACTAGAAGAATCGCTATAGCGCGCATCAAATCTAAACCATAAATTCTGCTAGTGGTATTCAAAATGAAAAAGCTTTTGTTTTATAATTCTAGTGTGTCTTCTTTCAAAGTTATGTATAAATGATCTGGTTTTCTAAAATTATGTTGAATTATGTACATTAATTAATTTTTGTTCTTTAATCAATGCATCAAAGAGTTTAACCGAAAAACTGGGCGAAACAGGATATGTTAAAGGGAGGCGATTACTAACTCCGATGCAGGTTGGGTTGATTGTGGGAGAGTTTGGGGAGCCGTGATTAATTTGTTATTTTATTTTTTTATGTTGAAGGGAGTACTTAGGCTAGCTTGAATCGTTCTTCGGATTTTTAGCACAAAAGTTCAATCGAAGAACTACACTTGAACCTAATACAAAACCCGCCACTACGCCAAGCCACTATTGGGAATAGACCTTCTGTCTTTCGTTTTGAATGTCTGTCAGTTACATGCAGACACTTTATCAAGTGCTGGCTCGTGTGTCGGCTTGTTTGACTTGGCAATGTGCGTGACTGACATTGGTGAAAATGAACATTCAAATTTTTGACCTTTAAAATAGAAGTCAAATTTTCTTTTTAGAATCTTCTCCTCTTTGTTAACAGGCCCGTATATGAATTCTAAGGCATTTATTGATTTGTCGAATATTGCGACTAATTGATGAGGAAAAATAATATTGGCTAAACTGTCTAGTTTTTTATTCTTAGCGAATACAAAACTGATTGATTTATCATTCCAAGGTCTAAGAATTTTATATGTATTGTCTTTTTCCTCAATAGTAAGTTCAGGGTTGAGATTTAATATATTTTCTAAGTGTTTATTCATGTCGTTTATTATTGCTAATTACGTATATACGCAACAATCTATCGCATATACCTCCAATTTTTGTTGTATGAGAGAAGTTATTGCGCTATTTGATAAAATACTAACTATACAAACACGTAATTTTTGCAAGAAATTCTCAATCATTTAAGGAAATTAAAAGTTATTCCAAACTGAATTTGAGGCGCTGTAAAAAAAAAATTCGTATACTCTTTTTTCAAGCTACTATATAACGGATTGTTACCACTAAGTGTTATTTTTTGATAATAATTTCCTCCCAGTCGGGCATACATTAATCCAACATTTAACTCTGAAAATAGGCTCATATTTTTTGAGATTTTCAACTGAAGATGAATGAAATTATTGAGCCCGATTAAGAATCCACCATCAATTTTCTGTTCGGATTCTTGTGTGCCCGTTACCTGCAACGTAGAATCTCTGAGCTCAGAAGCAGTCAAACTTTTGTAGGCTGAAGCCATGTAGATTGGGATTTCTAGTCCTGTATTCAAGGTAAATAAACCGAAAGTTATTGATTTACCAATGGATGGACAAAATTCCACGAACGACTGATTTTCATTTATTTTTGTCAATGCGTTAGGATAATCCATCACCTGTAAATCGTCAGCATAAAGTGGACGCTACTGGCAAGAAGAAAAGAATATCAACGAGAATTTTTAAGTCAAAGTTTTGAAAATCAAAATAAAATAAATAGTTTTGAATCAGCACGAAACTCCAACTAGTGAAAAGTTCACTTTAGTTTGACGACGTACACTTTCACACCCCTTAGACATTTTTTTTGCGTTAAGAATACTAGCAACGAATCTATCGATTTTAATATGAAAAAACACCTACTCACTCTACTAATTTCGTTTTCCGTTCACTTGCTGTTCTCACAAGAGTTCCAGCAAGTGCGAACCCCTAAGTACGACATTACCATAAACAGCGGATACCAAAGAATAGACATGAAGGACTTAAACGCGTTTTACGGAGATTCGTTTTTCGTCTCCTCAAAAAACTATGAGCCTTTACATCATGCTTTTTATAAAGCTTTGCAACTGAACTACCGATTGACACCAATGATTAGTATTGGAACTCAATTAAAGATGGATCAGGCAAGTATAAAAGACCGCATCACCATGTTAAATCGCTCCATAGGACTGACAGGTCAATTAGATGGAATGGCGCTTTTAGGTAAACTCACAAATAAACAGATAAATGAGGATTGGCAACTTCAACTTCAAGTGGGAATTTCCTACAACTTGATGCAATTAAAACATGTCCCTTCTTATGGGTGGAACTGTATTATAGATCCGTGGTATTATTCTTCTCGTCTCGGGGGAAATGCGCAAGTAAAGTTGAGTTATCCAATCTTTAAAGGCTCGAATTCACAGTGTCGACTTGGGTTTAATTTGGGATATCAATATGCACATTCAAATGAGTTTGTCGCATTCCAAGAATACGCAAGTAGCGTCATACATAAATCCGTTTCCTTAGGTTTCTCGGGATTTAATTCCGGATTGAGTCTGAGCTGTGAAATCAACAAACACAAATCTCCCCGTCGTGCAGGCTCATCAAATAACGCCATTTATGTGGACGTGCTAGGTCAAACTTATTTTGGAGCAATCGTTTACGAACGTAGTTTGAATGTCTCTTCAAATGGTGTTCAACACAGTGTTTCTGGAGGATTTATTTCCTTAAGACAAGTTCCTTGGACTTCCTTTAATTATTCAATGGTTTCTCTACCTTTTTCCTACAATGCCTCATTTGATTTTAATAAAACTAAAAATCTACCAAGCAAATTAGAACTTGGACTAGGCTTAACGGCATCGTTTTTTAAAGGCTATGCCATTACCATGCCTTATCGAGAACAAACAATATATCCATGTCTGCGCCTCGGGTATACTTACCATAGTTACCGTCACGGCTTACTATTTAAAGCTACAATTATTCCGCAATTGCCAGGAGTTTCGAACACTTTCAATGATAACACGAGAAAGACAAGTTACAATTCCCAATTAATGCCCGGATTCGGAATCAGTATCGGTAAAACTTTTTAATGTGATAATGGGTTAATGTGCTATTGGGTTAATGTGCTAATGGGTTAATGTGCTAATGGGTTAATGTGCTAATGGGTTAATGTGCTAATGGCGTTGCCTTAAATCAGGAAATGACTACCTTGCATCTATGAAATTCCACACCACTCTTCAAACTACGTATCATTGTTCCCTAGAACAGGCGTTTAAAATGCCAATGCTTTGCGATGTATCCAAAATTCACACTGGATTTGGTGTGATGCCAAAAGTAACGCATTGTACGGATGATGAAAACTGGGGTCAAGTACATTCTTCAAAAAAGGTATTTGCTGCGAAGTCTTGGTCTCAAAAAGGAGGGTACGTCTCCATGGATCATGTGTTAGAACGAATTGAAAATGAGTATTGGAAGATCAAAGTGGATAATTTTCAATCATGGATGCTTGGATTCTATCAATTTGTGGGTGAATGGAAAACAACAGAAACTTCGCCGAATACCATTCAAATTGACTATTCCTATACCATGTATGCACATGGAATTTTATATTATCCACTCAATTGGTTATTCACGAAGTTATTCTGGAGGAGATACATGAAACAGGTTTTGAAGAACATCGAACAGTTGATTGAGAATGGCGAGCCATATAAATACCTTTAACTAGATTTCACAACTTCTTAATCTGCCATTCTCCCGGAGTTACGTATCTTTGCCACACTAAACAAAGACCCAACTCTTCATGAATGTCATCAATCCGAAATCGGCTTTACTTTTTATTTTAGTTACCATCTGCCTGGACTCCATTGGTCTGGGAATCATCATTCCGTCTTTTCCAACCTTAGTTTCGGAAACTGCTCATGTTCCAATTAGTCAAGCCTCCCAATATTTTGGATGGGTGATGGGTGCTTACGCTTTCATGCAATTCATTTTTTCTCCACTTATTGGAAACTTGAGCGATCGCTTTGGTCGTCGTCCCATTTTGTTGATTTCTGTCCTTGGAATGAGCTTGGATTACATGGTCATGTATTTCGCACCGGATTTATGGTGGTTGGTGATCGGACGTGCAGTCTCTGGAATCTTTGGCGCGAGTTTTACCTCCGCTTCCGCATACATTGCAGATATTTCCACTCCGGATAAACGTGCACAGAATTTCGGGATGATCGGTGCGGCGTTTGGTATCGGATTCGTAATCGGACCCGCGATTGGTGGACTCCTTTCGGACTTTGGTGCGCGTACGCCATTCTTAGTAGCAGCTTTCTTTTCCATGGCGAATTTCATCTATGGATTTATCGTTTTGAAAGAATCTTTACCCGTAGAAAACCGCCGCGCATTCGAGTGGAAACGATCCAATCCTTTTGGTGCACTTCAACAAATGAAACGCTTCAAGAAGTTAAAGTATTTATTCCTCGTTTCTTTCTTGACGATTCTTACGACGATGTGTGTGCATTCCACATGGAATTTCTATTCGATGGAAAAATTCGGCTGGACCACCAAAGAAGTGGGGATTTCCTTAGCAGTTGTCGGCGTTTGTTTTGGCGTCGTTCAAGGAGCCTTAACTGGAAAAATTGTTGCGAAAGTAGGACAGAGGAACGCAGCGAAACTGGGCTTATTTCTTTCGATTTTCGTATTAATGGGAATGGGACTCATCTACGAAGGATGGATGATGTACGCCATCATTCTACCATACGCATTCACAGGAATTGTGGATCCAGCGATTCGTTCCATTATTTCCGGACAAGTGCAAAGCAACGAGCAAGGAGAACTCCAAGGAATCTTCACTAGCTTGATGAGTTTGGCCGAGATTATTGGTCCACCATTGTTCATGTGGTTTTACTACAATTTCAAATCAAGTGTACCCAATTCCAACCTCGGACTAGGAACGCCATTTTTAGTGGCCGCATTCATCGCGCTGTTAGCTTTCTTATTGATTTCATGGACGCTGAAAGGATACACGAAAACGGAGGAAGTTGCAGAAGAGGAGTTGAAGTGATGAATTTGCCGTTAATCCTTTGTTGGTAAAGGAATTC
>CAIOSO010000022.1 GCA_903860985.1 uncultured Flavobacteriales bacterium | reverse complement strand
GATTGTTTTCATTGTCACAATGGACCATTAATGCGGGTAAAGAAATTTAGCAACAACGGACTAGACGCCACATTTAGTGATTTAGGAAGAGGAGGGATTACTCAAAATCCTGAAGAAAATGGAAAATTCAAAGTCACAACGCTCCGAAATATTGCTTTGACTGCGCCATACATGCATGACGGACGTTTTTCCACACTTGACGAAGTGATCGAACATTACTCTAGTGGCATTCACATGAGTCCAACCATTGATCCATTGATCGAATACGCAAACCAAGGAGGTGTCCAATTGGACGCTCAAGAAAAATACTTATTGAAGAAATTTTTACTCACGCTTAGCGACTACAATTTCATCAATAATCCATCCTTTAAAGACCCGAATTAATGGCAGAGAACACGAGACTAACAACAGAAGAGAAAGCGTTAAAAATCAACTTAACACCGGACATCTATGGTTGTTTTGCGGAGATTGGTGCTGGTCAAGAGGTCGCTGCCAACTTTTTCAAGGCAGGTGGAAGCTCTGGGACCATTGCCTTCACGCAGTCTGCCTATGACATGAAAGTGTCAGACTCCATGTACGGTGAAACCATTCGTTATGTATGTGAGGAACGCTTAACAACCATGTTGGAAACGGAATTTTTACACCTTCAAGACATTTTGCCAATCAAAAATAGAGAGTCACGATTCTTTGCTTTTTGTAATACGGTAGAATCACTGAATTACCATAAAACCAATCAAGGTCAAGGTTGGGTAGGTATGCGTTTTCAGTTGGGAATTGATAAAAAACCTAACAATGTTGTGTTGCACATCAAAATGCACGACAATAGCCACAAAGCACAGCAAGAGGCCTTAGGGATTCTCGGTGTTAATTTAATCTATGCTTGTTATTTTCAGTCGACAGACATCGATGAATTCATCAATGGAATTGTTCACCGTCTTCCAAGAGACCGAATGGAAATCGACATGTTACGCATTTCGGGACCAGACTTTGAAGAAATGGACAACCGCATTATTGCGTTAAATTTAGTTCGACGAGGAATCACCAATGCAACGATGTTCGACTTGGCGAAAAATGTCATGCAGCCATCTACTGCATTATACAAAAAGAACATTTTATTGATGCGCGGACGTTTTCGTCCAGTGACGAAAGTGCACATCGATATGATCGAGAAAGCGCGCAAAGAATTTTTGAAAGAAAACAGGGTCAAAGAAGAGAATTTGGAGGTCGTGTTTGAGTTGACATTAAAAGATTTAACGGCAGATGGAAAAATTTCCGATAAGGACTTTTTGGACCGTGCTGAATTATTAGGTTCGTTGGGATATACTGTTATGGTTTCCAATTACTTGAAACATTACAAAATGTTGGAATACTTATCGGCTATTGCGAAAGGAAACCTTGTTGGTGTCATCATGGGAGTATATAATTTGCACATTATTTTCGATGAGAAATACTACGATAATTTGCCGGGCGGATTGTTAGAAGCATTTGGGAGAGGATTTGGACACAATGTCAAGCTATATGTTTATCCCGCTATTAATGTCGATACAGGTGACCTTTATGGATTGAACAACATCAAGTTGCCTGAGAATTTAATCGGACTTCTCGCCTACATGCAAGCAAATGATAAAATCGCTGCCATTCCAGAATACAACGAACGTCTTTTACACATTCTTTCGGATGATGTATTGAGTAAAATCAAATCTGGAGGAGTAAGTTGGGAAGATGACGTACCTTATGAGGTAGTGCAAGCCATTAAGTTTTTTGAATTATTCGGCTACCAGAAAAAAGCGATTCTGAACTAATGCCGCACATCAAAAATGCCTTGATTCGTTTTCGCATCATCGATCGGATGCTGCGAAATAAGTACAAGCCATTTCCAAGTAAACAAGACCTTCGCTCCGCCTGTGAAGAGTCACTTTATGGTTCCGATGATGGTAATAACATCTGTGATTCAACCATTGAAAAGGACATGTTCAACATGAAAATGGAACATGATGCGCCCATAAAATACAGCAAGCTTCACAAAGGTTATTTTTACGAGGATCCGAATTTCAGTATCAATGACATTCCACTGTCTGAAGACGAACTGAGTTCCATAAAATTCGCTGTGAAAACGCTGCAACAATTCAAAGAAGTTCCCTTTTTTCAACAATTTGGAAATGCCATCGATAAAATTGTTGACCGTGTATCCATCGGCGGAAATCCCGAGGATGAGGACATCCAAAAATATGTCCAGTTTGAATCGGTGGTCTCCAGTGGTGGAAATGAATTTCTTCCGATCATTTTGGAAGCGATTCGAGGTAAAAAAATGCTTTGGTTTATCTATGCAAGTTTCGTGAAAGGTGTGGAGAAACCGCGAAAAGTCTCTCCCCTATTTCTAAAGGAATACCGCAATCGCTGGTACCTCATCTGTTTTGATAAATTAAAAAACGACATCATCACTTACGCTCTAGACCGCATGCAAGAACCAAAAATTCTGGAAGATGAGTCAAGCTTACCGGTTGATTTTCAAGCAGATTTATATTTCCAGGACACCATAGGAATTACCTCATACAAAGGAAAAGCCGAACGCATTGTGATCAAAGCAAATCATATTGCCGCAAAGTATATTGCATCACAGCCCTTCCATCAATCACAAAAATTGATGAGTGAGTCGTCTGATTTTAGTATGTTTGAATTAAACGTTTTGGTTTCCGAAGAATTCATCCGAAATTTGCTTGGATATGCAGGAG
>CAIOSO010000021.1 GCA_903860985.1 uncultured Flavobacteriales bacterium | reverse complement strand
TCGGCGTTTAATCGCGTTTATTCGCCTTCCAGACCGCCCTGGAGCATTTGCTGGTCTGCTGCAGATTTGTGCTGGAACCGGTGCGAACTTGATCGAGGTACAACACGTGCGCGAAGGCATTTACTTACATGCACGTGAAACCGGAATTCAGATCGTTCTCGAAATTCGCGGCCGTGAACATGCCGATCAGTTATTAGCGCTTGCTAAAGAACAGGGCTACGACCTCAACGAGTCAAAGCTCTACTGACCAATTCCGCACCTTTAGTCATTTTCGGTTTTCAAAACCTTCAAATGTACATTCAGAACAAACCCCTAAGCCTGGAGCAATAATTGGCACACCATCGAGAACTCCAACCAAATCCTCGGGTTTCGCCGTTTGCTTGGCAAGTTCCCACTGTTCACTATCGACAAAAACATACAAAACGTGGCGATCATAATTTCCGAATTTAACGCGTTCCAAAATGTTCAAATTTTCATCGTGTAACGCTGCCTCGGGACTTCGACCAAAATAAAAGCTATTTACATTCCACCTATGTTTCTGTCCAAGAACACTGATGTCCCTCCACAACCAACCTTCAGTATTTGTGAAATCTGGATTCGTATCAAACAGGCGTGGCTTATGCGCCGTTGGAACAAAATCAACCTCATTAAATGTTGAGCCAAACTCATTCCATAAGGGTGAAATTAGAGAGACTTCTGGACCATTGCGTGAAAATAGTTCTTTAGAAAATCCATACGCATTCATCGAATCGTTGAACTGGAAAAACAGCGCCGAAAGCAGAACCAAAATTGCAATCTTTTTCCCTATTAGTTTGCAAACCAGATAGAAAGCACAAGCGATAACGAGATACATCGTGAACCACATGAATCTTCCAGACGACCTGGCGACAGACACAACCTCCAAAGCAAAAGCTGGAAGGTCGTACGTTGTTAACAGACGATCTCCGATAACAGCAATATTTGAAATTGAAAATATTGCAGTCGCAAGTAAGAAGACAATAAGTGATATCAAACTCTTCGGAAAATCTTTTCTATTTCGATAAGCAACTATAAATACAGTTCCAACAAGAATCTCAAGCAAAAACATCTGTGCACTAAATGCATCTTGACGGATCAATGCATTTGCAGCAGTTAGCAAGGCGGGAACGAGCACCCATTTTCCGATTGTTCCTTCTTCAGTGAATGCATTCCAAAACAACGCAATAAAAGCAACTACAAGGACTCCCGCACCTACGAAAGCGAAGCCTTCATATTGACCAGCGAGCTCTCCAACGTTGGGAATAAACGAAGACCAAGGCAATCTGTTGAAATCAGGAAAACCAGGATCGACCAGTGTGAAAACATTCGCGGAATACGTGCCAAAACCTGCCGAGCCAGCTCCAGAAATTCCGAATACAAAATAGCCAGACTGCCAAGCCGCAAATAGGCAAGCAGCAAAATAGGTAAAGATCAACCTAAATTTCTGATTGCTTTTGAGAGTTGTAACCACAAAAATTCCGGCAGTCATCATCGCTAAATATGGTTGAACCAATGTTGCAATGACCCCAAGCGTTAACCATTTTGTATGGGAATATTGATTCTGAAAATAGAGGAACAAACCAAACAACAAAATCCAATGTGCGCCAAGGGCGAAGTGGTACGTCATACGATCAAGAAATGCTGGAGATAAAACAAAAAAACAAGTACCTAATGAAAGCAGACCTCGATCTTTAATCCAGATGGAGAGCAACTTCCATGCCGACACTGCTTGCATGACAAAAAGACTCATGGCCCAAATACCAAAATATTGAAATGTGCCCCGATACCAATGCGTGAATGGTTTGAAAATTAACGCCATTAAAGGAATCGAGTCCGTCATGGCGATTGATGATCCGGAGCCTGGGCCAAGATTCGGGGTTTTTCCTATTGGCCATTGCAATATTGGAGCTGAGCGGAAATATTCCCAGCCAAGGTAATGCTGGGCTGAATCAATATTGCCGTTCCAGAACGGAAGCAGCCAATCAGTGTGGGTCGGATTTAGACCGTGAAATCGTGAAAAATACCAGTAAAAAAAGAGGCCAATTCCAATTGGCGTCGCTCGTTCAAAAATTGCAGTGCGATATTGATTCACTGACATGGATTCATTACTTAAAAAACTTAATTCAGACACTATTGAACTTTACGCTATTTCAGCATGAGCGTTACGTTTAGATCTGATTCGTGAATTGCAATAACAGGCTTGGGAAGAACCCAAGCACCAAAGTTGCCCCAACGCAGAGTGCAATTGATGCTTTGACGCTGATGGTTGTCGCAATATCACGTGAAGTTGCATCTTCGGATAGCCACATGCTGACCATGATGCGCAGGTACATAAACGCTGCAATCACAGCCGCCAACATGGCAACTACAGCAAGTGCATAACTTTCAGTTGAAACTGCTGCCCGAATGATGCCAAATTT
>CAIOSO010000020.1 GCA_903860985.1 uncultured Flavobacteriales bacterium | reverse complement strand
TTTGAAAATATAATTAAATAGGAAGTATACTCCTTGTATGATCATTAAGACTCATTTGGTCTTTGTCCTCCATATTCTTGGTTAAATATTCGTACCGCTTTCGATTTTTACAATTTTATCTTCCACAGCTATTATAATTTTACAAATAGAACTAGTTCACTACTTGTTCAAAGATTAAGGATGATTTTGAAAATCAAAATCATCCAGCACTAACTTTTAAAAATAATGTTATGAAAATGAAAAACTTACTCTTATCAGGTTTAGCACTTACATTCTTATTCAGTTCAACACAAAATACCTACGCGCAAACAGGCTCTGCCGTGCCAGGTTTAGAAATTTTTGATATTGCGATGACTAATTTATTAGCTGATTATAATATCAGAGGCGGGCAATTAGCACTCACCTATAAGGGTCGCTTAATTTATAGCCGTGGATTTGGTTATGCGAATACCTCTACAAGTACGCTAGTGCAACCTAAATCAATTTTTAGGGTGGCGAGTTTATCGAAGCCAGTTACCAGTGTTGCCATTTTGAAATTAGTAGAAGAGGGACAAATTAATTTGAGTGATCATGTGTTTGGTGCAAATGGTATTCTGAATGATGCCATGTATCAAAACCCGATTGACCCTTTAGTTAATTCAATTACCGTTCGTCACTTGCTTGAGCATACCGCTGGTTGGGATAGTAATGTATCTGGAGATCCTTTTTTTGGGAATTGGTTTGGAACAAGTACGCCTTTTCAAATAACATTGGGCATGGGAGTTCCAGCACCTGGAACTGTTCAATCGACAATTAAATATGTACTCGAAAATATTTCTTTGGATAATAATCCCGGATCTTATTCTGCATACGGTAATATTGGCCATGCTATTTTAGGTCAAGTTATTGAAAAAGTAACTGGACAAGGGTATGAAAATTATGTTCGCGATTCTATTTTGATTCCACTCAACATAACAAATATGCATCTTGGACGAACGGATTTAATCAATCAGTTGCCTATGGAAGTAAATTATTATAATAATTATAATTCTACTGTCAGCTCTATTTACGACGGTTCCACCTTAGTTCCGGGTGCATACGGTGGATATTGCATGGAAAATTTGGGAGCAGCTTCAGGATGGGTTGCTTCAGCAGAAGATATGTGTTTGTGGCTTACAGCGGTAGATGGATTTTCTTCAAAACCTGACATGCTACAAGCTTCCACCATTGCTCAAATGGTCACGCCATCAGCCGCATATTCAGGATTCGGCATGGCATTTTATTTAAATTCTTTAGATAATAATTGGTATCACTACGAATCATTATTTTCTACTTGTGATGGTGAGCTGGCAAGGAGAGGCGATGAGATTAGTGGTGTAATCTTATTAAATACCAAAGCGAATGTAGGTAATGTACAAGCAGCAATCAATGATATCTTATACGCTTTGCCTTCTGTTATTACTACCTGGCCAACAAATGATTTCTTTCTAGGTGTTGAGGATGAAACAAGGGACTTCATTGTGAATCTTTATCCGAACCCAACAAGTGAAATGATCAATGTGAAAACAGCACTTAATTCCATTGGTTCTCTTTACAAGATCTATGATCATATGGGTAAAACAGTATTATCCGGAATCATACATGATGAAAATACCGCTATTGTCGTTTCAAATCTATCTGGAGGCATCTATTTGTTTAAAGTTGGTGAAAATTCCATTCAAACTTTTGAAATAATAAAGGAATAAGTACTGCGTTATTTGCTTTTCCGACTCTATTAAAAACGTTTCAGTTTTTGGGTAAGATTTCCTAGCCAAGTGGACGGGTTCGCCTTAGCTCGCCTTCGTTTTTGACTCAAAAACTTCGGCGAGCGTATGTGGAGCCGAAGGGCTTAGCTGCGCTTTCCCCGTGGGCTAACGTGCAATGGATCAAAAAGCTTCATCACAAGGCGATGTTGTCTTTTTTTGTTTGCCCAAATTTGAGGACGAGTCCTCATTTGTGCCCACAAAAAAAGCCACTCCTGTGGAGTAGCTTTTTGATCAGAGTGGAGCCGGAGGGGTTCGAACCCTCGTCCAAACGACGAGTTTTCAAGCTTTCTACATGCTTATTCCTCGGTTGTTTTTCGATCCAGGCACGGACAAGAACACCCAAAACCTGAACTTAGGTACTGAATTTCGCATTTGCTTAGTACCGTCGCAAACACTAGCCTAATGGGATGAACTTTCGAGTGGTAAATCGATTAGGCGACGATCTACCGAAAGTACTTGTCCGACCTACTATACTTCAGTCAGATTAAGCCAATTAACATTCAGCTAATTAAGCAGCAAGTGCGTATGACGTGTTGTCAATTATTGTTCGAGACAAGATATTTAAGAGGTTCACCTCAACCCTCTGCATGCTGACACTTGACTACCGCTATCGCTGTCAAATCCAAGGTCGGCCCCATTGAGCTACAAAGATACAAGGAAATTTGAAATGATTTTTGTATCCATCACAGATACCTGAAACTAATTATTTAACAACGGTTACAAATCCTTGGTACAATTCATTCACCGTATCAGCTGGATTGAAGTAAACAAGATACGTGTAAACACCATCCAAAACTGCAATGCCCGTGAGCTCGTCTTTCCCATCCCACTTCAACTGAGTCGGTGAAAACGTGCAAATGACATTGCCCCAGCGATTGAAAATCCATCCGCGCTCTACTTTTCCGTTTTGAATGATGATTTCAAAAGTATCATTGACCATGTCACCGTTTGGTGTGAATACATTTGGAATGTAAATAACCGATGGTTCTATAGTGCAAGATTCCATTTGAATATTCACCGTGTGAACATAATCACACCCATTCAGGGTTTGTTCCACTTGGCTTACTGTTTGTGCTCCGTAAATCCATTGATTAAAGACTAAAACGGAATCAAATTCACAGAGAATGATGTTTTCTGTAAATGGAGTAACCGAATACAAACTTAAGGTCGCAATGTGCGTACTATCGCAATTGTTGACATCCTGAAAAGCTGCGGAATATTGTCCTGGAGAATTTTCCCAAATTCCGTTAATGAAGGCGGAATCACCCGGACAAATCGTTAAGGATTCCGTGGTTGTCTGTGGCGTACATCCATTCGTGACCACAATCGTAATGCATTGTGTATCTGAACAGTTTCCCGATCCTTGTTGATAACACACCTGCCATGAGCCTGCTCCGGCTGTTTGTGGATTAAACACCCCATTTGATGACAAACACGTTCCACAAGTGGACGACCAAACTCCTCCCCCATTCAAAGCCTGAATTTGTTGCGCTGCATCTAGATTCGTAAAGGGCCCAGCTGCTGAAATTGCGGCGTTCGATCCTGCCGTTCCTGCTGTAATGGTAAATGATTCTATAGCGGAACAACCATTGGCTCCAGTAACTGTCACGGTGTAAGATCCGGGACAAACATTTGAAATGGAACTTGTCGTCGCTCCATTTGACCAACTGTACGTGTAGGGTGCGAGCCCATTTGTGACACTCGTGAGTATGGATCCATCACACGCATTCACGCATGTTTCGTTTAAAATCAATGGCGTAACCGTCATTCCTGGATTCATACTACACAGTGGATTCATGCTTCCAATCCACGCGTCATTTGCTGCATTGTTAGCCATTCCAGGTGTTTGACCTGTCGCTACGGCTGAACTTGTCCAATTGGCCACTAAATTCCAATCATTTGAAGTCGTGTTCGTAAAAGAGAATACTTTTCCCGCAGCTGACCCAGCAAAATATACAATTGCATTATTGATGTTATTTCCCCAACTCACACTGTGAAAAGGAACGCCAGTAGATGGAATATTTGGTACTTGAAATGAATCGTCTGTATTGGCCATCGCTAGTGGCGACCAAGATCCACCCGCCGTCCAGTTGACATCCGGTGGATAACTTTGATTCGTTGTTGTTGGACTCACTGTCGTTTTCTCCAGTAACATGGAACTTGATGGAATGACTAAACGACAATTACCATCTGTGGTGGAAATATCATCTGCTGGTAAACTTGTGTTCGGACTTGCATCATTGTAAATCACAATGTAAGTCCCCTGTGAGATACTTTGCCAGAATGAACTATTTGCAAAGCGAACAGCACCTCCTGCAATTCCCGTCCCTGATCCCGCTGCGAAATACCCATTATTATCGTCAATAATGACTTTGCGTAAATCCAAACTTGGAACCGGGGTGACACATGTCGGTGTTCCGATCACTACAAATTCAACATATTCGCTTGTGCCTGTTCCCTGAGAAATTTCATTAATGATTAACTGCTGCGCATTCAATTGTGTTGAAAAGAGCAGTAACAAACTCAATACTAGAACCTTATTCATTGTCTTCGTTCGACTTTCCATTCTTCATTGGTTTCGGTGCAAACAAGTAGTTCACCTCAAGGATGTCAATGCGAATTTCAGAACAAATTTACATTAACTATCCGAATTAATTCGACTAAGCATATGATAAAATTGTTAAGTCATTGGGTTAATTGATTCGACTCATTGGCTGAAAAGTTGGTGGTTGAAGATGCAGAACAGAATTTGTACCTTCACCTGATGAAAAAATTGGGCTTTATCCTTTTTATTGGGTTTTTTAGCACGCATTAAGCTATATAAAATCATAAAAAATGGAAGAAAATTACCTAGAATTAAATCGTAAAAATTGGAACAACCGTGTTGCTGGACACTTAACTTCCGACTTTTATCAAATGGATGCATTTCGAGCGGGAGAAAGTTCGTTGAAAGAAATCGAATTGGCGCTTTTAGGAAATATCGAAGGGAAAAAGATCTTGCATCTGCAATGTCACTTCGGTCAGGACACCCTTTCCCTAGCACGAATGGGAGCAACGGTAACAGGTATCGACTTTTCCGATAAGGCCATTAAAGAAGCACAAAATCTCGCTGCGGAATTATCCATCGACGCGACATTTATCTGTAGCGATGTGTACAATACTTCCGAACACCTATCAGAGAAATTCGACATCGTTTACACGACTTACGGAACCATTGGTTGGCTTCCCGATTTGAATAAATGGGCGAAAGTTATAGCCGAACGATTAAAGCCAGGTGGAAAACTCATTTTCGTCGACTTTCATCCGGTCGTTTGGATGTTCGACAATGATTTTAAGCGGGTTGCCTATAATTATTTTCAGGAAAGTCCAATCGTAGAAGAAGTGTCTAGCTCCTATGCTAACAAAGAAATTGAAATCACCGACACGACCATCACTTGGAATCATGGATTAAGCGAAGTCTACCAAGCGCTTCAAAAAGCTGGATTAACCATCAATCATTTCTCGGAATATCCCTTCTCCCCTTACGATTGTTTAAATGACTTAATTGAAGTGGAACCAAATCGTTTTCAAATAAAACATTTAGTGAATAAAATCCCCATGGTTTATGCTTTAACAGCCCTTTCAAACACTTAAGAAAAGAGTGAATTAGGATAAAATTCGTAGTTTTGAGGCATGAAAACATTCCTTAGTTTCCTTTTTGTTGCGGCCCTCAATCTTTCCTGGTCACAAGACAGCATTTCCGTTCTATTTATTGGGAATAGTTATTTGAGCGTAAACAATTTACCTCAAATGATGCAAGATTTAACTGAATCATTGGGTGATCACATGCTCATGGATAGCAAAATGAATGGTGGATTCACCTTTCAATCTCATGCGAACGATGCAACAACCTATGATAAAATTCATGCGAAACCATGGAACTTCGTTGTATTGCAAGGACAAAGTCAGGAACCCAGTTTTCCCTACGATCAAGTGAATCAACAATCATTGCCTTATGCGCAACAACTTTCCGATAGCGTGTATGCGTCCAACGGCTGTTCACAAGTGAATTATTACATGACTTGGGGACGTCAAGTTGGAGATCCGCAATGGGATTCCATCAATACCTTTGATAAAATGAATACCCGCTTGCGAAATGCATACTTACGCATCGCTGATTCAACGAACGCTTCCGTTTCGCCTGTCGGTGTTGCGTGGAAATATGTGCGTGACAATTATCCAGTAATCAACTTATATGCTGGAGATGGGTCCCACCCTAGCCTGGAAGGATCCTATCTAGCGGCTTGTACGTTTTACAGTTCTTTATTCCAAAAATCTTCTGTTGGCGCTAGTTATACGGCTGGACTAGATCCGCAAACGTGTGCGATTTTACAGCAAGTTGCTAGTACAATTGTACTTGACAGCATCTCAACTTGGAAATTAGTCCACCATGACTCTTTGTTCAACGCTTCTTTTGTCGCTGGTGTCAATCAATACGATGTGCTTTTTGCTGCAACGACAAGTTCACCTGGAAACCTCGTTTGGGACTTCGGGGACGGAAGTCCTTTCGGATTTGGACAAAATCCAACACACACCTATGTTGCAGGAACATACACCGTAACGCTCTTCGCAAGTGGCGCATGTGGAATGGATACGGTTCAACAACAAATCACCGTGAATACCGTTTCCTTAGACGACATCACAACGCAATGGCCGTACCTATATCAAAATGAACAAGGTGATTTCGTTTGTCAAACTAGACTTTTCGAAGTAATGAACATCGAAGCCCTAAACCTTGCCGGACAACAAATCCCTGTTTCACATACGGTTAATTCTGATGGAACGATTACCTTCCCTTATAATCCAGACATTTTCATGATTCGTATTGATTTTAATCACTATGTACTGATTCAACGGGTACACTAATGGACTACATTACCGATCAAACCTTCGAAGGATTAACGATTGAGCAAATATCCACAGCGGAATACGAAAACTGTGTCTTCCAATCGTGCCAACTAAATGGTGCTGACTTATCGAATTTCACTTTTGTTGATTGCGAATTCATTAGTTGTGACCTGAGTTCCATCCGTAGTAAAAAAACATCCTTTCGCGATGCCTATTTCCGTGACTGTAAGCTCATGGGAATTCATTTTGAGGACTGCAATCCCTATGGACTAAAATGCACGTTTGAATCCTGCACATTGGATTATTCCTTCTTTTACCAATGTCCATTGAAAGGAACAAAATTTTCGAATTGCCGGTTAACAGAAGTTGATTTCACGGAAGCTGGACTAGAAGGTGTCTCTTTTGAAGGATGTCAGCTCAACGGTTCTGTTTTTCAAATGAGCAACCTAGAAAAAGCGAATTTTACAGCAGCGCAAGGATTCATCATTGATCCATCGAACAACCGAATGAAGGGCGCCAAATTCAGTCAAGAAGGATTAGCTGGACTCCTCATTCCTTTCGGCATTGAGATTTCTTAAGGCGGACATTCAACAGGCTTAATTTTCGTCCTTTTTCTTTTTTAGTTGCTGACTGATGTTAAAATTGATACTGATATAGATATTTCTTCCTGGACTTGCCATGGAAATGTTTTTAAGTCTAGACAGGTGATCGATGTAGCTCGTATTTAGGATATTTCTACAACCAAATTGTACATCCATGGCCGTTTTTCCATTCCATTTTAATTGTACAGAAGCGTCGAGCAACTGATACGACGGACTCGCTGTCTCATTAAATGCAAGCTTGTTTTGCTTGTTCATATACGTATATTGAACAAGTAGATCCTTGATTTGTATTTTTTTCCCAAGATCCAATTGGTAGCGAAGACTCATCATGAAGCGACCCGGTGGAATCATCGACACACTACTATCTGTTGAAGTCAGCACGTTTAAATAGGAATACGTTGCTTCTAGGTGTAAATCATGTGCAAAATGAGGATGGTAATGCACTCCGAAATCGCTTCCATAAAAAAGTACTTTATTCAGTTGCTTGTATGCAAACACGGGTAAATTATCCACCATTGAATCAATCGGTTGCAGGTAAATAAACTGTTGGATATTATTCAAAAATGGATTCACAATCAAGACCAAGTGATCTCTTTTTACTTCGAAGCTTAAGTCCAACTGACTTGCTCGTTCCGGACGCAGTTGTTCATCTCCAATTTCGTAGCGTAAAGCACCGTGATGAAAGCCGTTTGCTAACAATTCCGATGGATGTGGTGCTCGATATCCCGTTGAAACATTCGTTCGAAAGGTAAACTTGTCTGTGGAATAAACGGCGCCGATGGACGCATTTGGACTTCCATAAAATGTTGAAATCGCTTGTTTCCCTTTGAATTCCTCCAACGTCTTGATATATCTCAAGTTATACCTTAATCCTGCTTGAAAATTCCAGCGATCCATGGAATACATCCACATCGAGAAAAGTCCATTATCGAAAGAAAGTGAATTTGGCAATAAGCGTTCGGTAGCGTCAGGCCCATTCACGTTATTTTGAAACATTCCTTGCATTCCGTTCACCACTTTTAGCTTTTGATTAAAGGTATGCGTCCATTTAGCCGTGTACAATGAATTCCACAAACGCATTTGAATCCCTGGAATCGTTGCCTCCTCGTCATATTCAGTTAATTGATTCATGGTTTGTCCAAGCAACACGGAAACTTCATTTCTATCTAAAAACCATTTGTTCTCAAAGGATAAATAATGATTATCAAAAAATTGAGCTGGAATCGTTTGTTTTCGACGTTGAACTTCTGATTGAAATTCAAGTGGATTGGGAATGGAGTCGTGCGTATCTCCCGGCAACCCACTGTTTACGTGATTAAACGAATAACGCAGGTGATGCACCTTGTTTTTTCCGTTCCATGAAAGTGCTGTCTTTAAAACCGATTCGTTGAAACGCGAATTCTGAGCGAATTTGTGGTTTGGCAACTGAAAATCGGCATGATTCGCATAGCTACCACCGATTAAAAACCGAAATTTCTGATTCGATTGCTTGTAAAGCATTCGCAGCGTTCCTCCGTTTGTATTGCTGTGATAAATGGACTGAACCTTTACAGATTGAGAATTCACAGCAGCATACGATTCGTCTGAATAATACAACACACCACCCAAGGCGTCCGCACCATACAACAAAGATGCAGGACCTTTGATCACTTCGACTGAACCAATTCCAACTTCCGAAATTCCCATTCCATGATCTCCACCCCATTGCTGACCTTCCATACGCATGCCATTCAATAAACTGACCACGCGAATTCCTTGTAATCCTCGAATAACCGGTTTCGAAATGCCATTTCCCAAACTCGATTGGTAAACTCCCGGAATCTGGGCTAACGCTTCTCCCATGTTGAGGGTGGAAATCCCATTCAAATCGGACAATTTTCGGGTTTCAATCAGAAATGGACTCTTATTTTTTTGAACATTGATTCCGGTTGACACGGTAATTTCTTCAAGGTCTAAATGCCTTTCCGCCATATAGATTTCAATTTTACTCCCCACTAGATACTGTCGTCCAAGTGCTTGTGCAGATTGTGTTAAAAACAAAACTTTTGATTCAAATTCGATGGCCGAAACATGCAAATGGATGCTTTCCGGATAATTTCCAATAAACATGAAGAATCCTGTTTCATCCGAAATAGACGTCTCCCCTGTTTCTTCTATGTGAATGCGCGCATTGGCAATCGGAAGGTTTGTTCGTTTATTTTTAACAATACCTGATAATTCTTTTTGTGCGTTTGTCGACAAAGCAACAAAGGCTACGAGTAATGCAATAAATTTCATATGTGATTTACTTCTAGACACTTCATAAATACTTCCTGCGAATGGTTTCTCGCGTCTTAACGAACACGAAAAATACATTTTAGGCTAAAGGATGGATGCTGTTCATCCATGGGACATCATACGCACCAACAAGCGGAAACGCAGCGTCCATGCAAATGAATCTTCACCTATTGACTTTTGTCAAAGGTGCATCCATCAATATTAAGCGTTTTGCGGTGGTCCTCGAAGTGAAAAAGACAGATAAGGAGTGTTCTCTTTATCCAAAAGTCCAGCAGAAACTACTGTTGGAAGTGTCGGTTTATCCGAACGAAAAAAAAGAATCGATTGAACCGTGAAAAATCCCAGGTCGATGTCACAAATGTCACAGGAACCATCATCGAAATGTCTTTCATTCAGTGAAGTCGTGGAGAATTGTTTATGATGGCAGTCATGCCACCAGTCCCGTGGCGTAAGCAGCACGAAAAAGGTAAACAATAATAAACTGGAAATAATTTTATTCTTCACTGAACAAAAGTAGCATAATTCTATGAGGATAAACATTCATTTAACAACACAGAATAGTATTCCAAAAAAAATGCCCTGACGAACTCGCCAGGGCATTAAATCTATTCGATTGATTCTTATTTGATTACTTTCTGCGTATAAACCGTCGAACCAACTTCTAATTGGAAGAAGTACGTTCCAGCTGGTACATTCGTGGTAGCGATTGTTGCTTGTTGAACAGAAGATAGGGATTGTGTTTTCACCACTTGTCCATTCATGTTGTACAAACGCATCGTTCCCGAAGTCACCTCATCAAAGTGAACGCTTAACTCATTCCCGATTGGATTGATCACACTAAATGGATTTTTAACGATTTCCTTTACTCCACTTAACTGTGCCATATCGTTCACCACAATTGTTTTGAAATTGCTTGATTTAATTGGACAATACAGAATAAACTGCAAGTTCACACATCCATTAGCCATTCCATTGGGAATGTAGTAATAGACAGTGTAGGTTGCCATAGTGAAGTTCATTGAATCCACAAATGTCCAAACTGTTTGTAAAGTATCATTTCCAATCATCGTTGACGAGGTCATACTAGCTCCCGTACATGCGTTAAAGTAAAAATTACAATCTTCGTATTGCTGAACAAAATTCCCAACAGCTGCTGGACCACAATTTGCATTGTTAACGACTAAGGTGTCTCCCGTATTTGCTCCAGAAACGGTCATAGAATCACATACATTCATTTGGCAACCATTCGCATCAACGACATTTACACAATACGTGAATCCTGGAATGAGGTTGATAATATTCTGTGTAACAGATCCTTGGCTCCACAAATAGGCGTAAGGAGCAGTTCCACCTGTCACATTCGGTGAAATAGAACCATCATTTGAACTCACTGTTGAACAAGGAGTTGTAGTTAAAGTCACATTGAAATTCGCACATGGATTCGGTCCACCACCTAAAATGATGAAAGTTGCAGTCATAGAATCTATTCCACCTGCTGGATTACTTTGATTATAGTATACACCGTAATTCCCTGGACACAAATTTCCAATTTGATAGGTATTGGTAGCGATGACGGCGCCCATTCCATACCAAGTGATGGATGATTGAATAACTGAAGACGGGTTGCTCAACGCTGCAGTTCCGTCACATACATTTGGCCCACTCGCCGGAGTGATGCTTAATTGTGCAAAGGTCAATTGAGAAAAGAACAAGATGCTCAATCCCAAAAAAAGTGATTTAAGTAGATTTTTTTTCATGTGTTGATTGATTAATGATTTGCAAATGTATGAAATACTAATGTCTAAACGATTGAACAAATCGTTTTTTACCATTCAAATGATAATCCGTTTGTTTCATGCATCGACGACCAGATTCATCCAAGTAATATAAGCAATACATGGCTGGCTGACCATTTCCCCAATAAGAGCGAAGTTCTGCAAGTATTCCATCTGGACGATCAGCATATGTTTTCAGAATGATGCGTGGTTTTCCATCTTGAAAATTTGCCTCTTCGGAGATCAAATGTCCGTGAAGAAATTCACGTCTCTCGTAGAGTTGACCTTGAATAAAGGATTCGCATTTTCCCTCCAATGGCGTTTTGTAATCTCCTGCCAAATAGGTAGAAAAGACGTAATTACTGCCTTTTCGAATGTGCGTTTGAAAGGTACAGTTATCTTGTCCATGCAACGATTGACTCGTCCAAAAAAACGATAACAGCAATGCAATAGAAATGGAAAAATGCTTCATGAACTTCAAGTACAACACAAACTTAATAAAGTTCATTGAAAAAGAGAGTGAGAGTGAGAGTGAGAGCGAGAGTGAGTCCCCCGCAGCGGAGAGAGCGACAAACCTACTTTTCTGCAATCACTTGAATAACAGCGGCATTTCCAAAGTGGAACTCACCTTCGTGGACTTCTCTTTCTAATTGGTTTATTTCAAGGTGTTTAAACTCATGGAAATCAGTACGTAATTCCTCATCGGAATACAACATCGTTTCAGTCATTGGTCCACCCGTTTTATAATTCAACTGCGTTTTATGATATGCTTCCAACACCAATTTACCTCCAGGTTTTAGTGCCTTGTAAAATTGACCATGTACTTTTTCACGTAAAGCGGTTGGAAGGTGTCCAAAAATGATAACGATTCCGTCCCATGTATTTTCGTTGAACTCAAATTCATTCAAATCCGCACAAACTGTATGAATTTGCACACCTTTCATTTCTGCTAATTGACTCATTTTTTTAATTCCTTCTTCGGAATAGTCCACACAGGTGACATCATGACCTTGTTCTGCTAGAAACACACCATTTCTGCCTTCTCCTTCTGCCAAACAGAGAATTTTTGATCCTTCAGGAAAGCTTTGTTCTTGTAGGAAATCATTTGCTTGCAATCCGTATGCAAACACTTTTTCTTTATACCGTTCATTCCAAAATTCTGCTTGCATGTTAATTAGTTTAATAATGAAGATATTTCTTTCACGAAAATAAAGGCACCCATCAGTAGGACAAACCATGCAAATCCCTTTCGAAGAACGTTTGTTTCCATTTTTTTGGCAAGTTTTCCGCCGACCAAAATACCGATCACCGCTAGCAAGGTGAGTAACCCTAAAAATTTCCAATCCATCAGCGAACCTTGTGTCCAAACATCTCCTGTAAATCCAACCAACGAATTTACCGCGATAATGAGAAGCGATGTTCCAACGGCCATTCTCATGGATAATTTGCTAAACATGACCAAAGCAGGAACGATCAAAAATCCACCTCCTACTCCGACGAGTCCGGTTAGGATACCAACGATGGCTCCTTGAAACATGAGTGGATAATTATTCCATTCAAACGCGTTTTGAACTTGTTCATGTTCTGATGTTTGACCTCTTAACATTTTGAATGCCGCAAATAACATAAGTACCGAAAACAACACCAACATCGCATTCGATTTGGTCAAAACAAGGTGTTCTGATGAAAAAATCAAATCAGGAATTGTTGGTAAAATCCACTTGCGTGTACTGAATACAGTCAGCATGGATGGAAATCCAAAAAGCAACGCTGCTCGTAAATCAACTTCCTTCTGTTGCCATTTAGGCAGGACACCTATTAAACTCGTTGTTCCCACGATAAAAAGCGAATACGCTGTTCCTAGTTCTGGTTGAATGTGAAACAAATAAACAAGAACAGGAACAGTTAGAATGGAACCTCCACCGCCTATTAGGCCCAGAATAAGTCCAATTAAAACCGCTGCAACATATCCAAAAAGCTCCACTTATTTTAGGACTTTACTCTGACAGATGAAATCTGTTGTAGGTACTATTGTTTTCGAAATGGCAGCAAATCCACCATCAACCTCGGAGAAATTTCTAAATCCACGTGCTTGTAAAATACTTGCTGCAATCATGCTGCGGTATCCACCTTGACAATGCAAAAAGAAATGTTCGTTTGGATTGATGTCTTTTGTCCACTCGTTAATGTACGCAAGCGGCTTGCTAAACGCTTCTGACACGTGTTCAGCTGCGTACTCTCCTTCTTTGCGCACATCGATTACCAGTGATTTATTCAACTCAAACTGTTCTGCAAAAGTCTCTGGAGTAATGCGCTTTACCTGATCCACTTCTTTTCCGGATGACTTCCAAGCGTCAAATCCACCATCGAGGTAACCAACAACGTGGTCAAAGCCAACTCGACTTAATCGCGTGATCACTTCCTCTTCCATTCCTGGATCTGTCACCAATAATATCTCTTGTTTTACGTCTCCAATCAAGGCGCCAACCCATGGGGCAAAATCACCTTTTATTCCAATGTTAATCGAATTTGGCACAAATCCTAAAGTGAAGGATGCCGCCGAACGGGTATCCAAAATAAGGGCACTTGTTGATTCAGCCACCAATTCAAATGCTTCAGGAGCAAGTGGCGTCAATGAACGTAATTTCACCTCATCAAAAGGATCGTAACCACCTTTATTCATTGCTACATTGAATCCAAAATAAGCTGGAGGAGGCAGAAGTCCATCAGTTACGGCCTCAATAAATGCTTCTTTGTTTGGTTGATTCAAGGCGTAGTTCATTTTTTTCTGATTACCCAAGGTATCAACTGTTTCTTTCATCATGTTTTTACCACATGCTGACCCCGCTCCATGAGCTGGATAAACGGTGATATCATCTGCCAACGGCATGATTTTATTGGTTAAACTCTCGTATAGAAGTCCAGCCAACTGTTCTTGAGTCATATGCGCAGCTTTTTGCGCCAAATCTGGACGCCCAACATCACCTAAGAACAAGGTGTCGCCAGAGAACAATGCCACATCTTTTCCGTGTTCGTCCTTCAACAGGTAACATGAACTTTCCATGGTATGTCCAGGTGTATGTAATACTTTGATTTTAACGGAACCTATTTCGAAGATTTGCTCGTCTTGCGCTACGATTGCTTCAAAGGCAGGATTCGCTGTTGGACCATAAACGATTGTAGCACCGGTTTTTTTACCTAAATCTAGATGTCCCGAAACAAAATCAGCATGAAAATGTGTCTCGAAAATATATTTTAGCTTCACACCATCTTCATTTAATCGAGCTAAATAAGGTTCAACTTCTCTTAGCGGATCAATAATGAGCGCTTCGTTTCCACTCACGATATAATAAGCTCCTTGAGCTAAGCATCCAGTATAAATTTGTTCTATTTTCATATGCTTTCATTTATTTACAGTACAAAGATAAAGTACCTATTCAAATCAAAAGGTGATATAAGTCACAAATTGAAATTTGAACCATGTTCAAACAAAAAAAGACATCCGAAGATGTCTTTTAAAATTCTTTGTTCGGATAATATTCTATCCTTTGCCAAGCATTCCTTTTTTCAAGTTCTCATCCGCAGGTTTTGAACCTAGCCAAATAGAAAAAAGTGATTTTTTGAAATCGTAACCAGGAATTGTTCCTTTTACCACTCCGTTTTTCGTCACTTTCAATCCTTTTTCTGGTGTGTAATCGAAATGAATCACATCACCGATTTTAAATTCATCTGAAAAGAAACTGATGAATTTCTTTTTATCCTCTGCTGATGCTTTGGAAGTAGCATTCGCGAATCCCTCATTTACTGACTCAAGAAAACGTTCACGTGTTACACTACTAGAAATAATTTTGATGTGAATCGCCATTTCTTCTGTACCGTAAATTACTTTACTTGCATCCGTTGTTTTTGACTCTAAATAAAGCGCAGCAACGTATAAGTCCATCCAATATTTTTCACGCAAACCACCACCGTTTAACACCAATTCGTTTTTACCGATTTTTTCAGTCAATGGGAATTTTACTCCGGAAATCGTTTTTGTTTGTGCAAAGGATTCAATTCCAATAAAAAAGAAAAGAATTAAGATTAAATTTTTCATATTACATGGTGTTTAGGTTTTTCAAAAATAAGAATTGAAAAGTTATTATCCAAAGTGTTATTATTAATCTTTCCATTCATTCGGATCTGAATTCTCTTCAATCAATTTCTTCCAATTGTAATTTAAGTCTTCTGTATCTTCAATAATGGACATATAATCTTTGTTGTCGATGTCGTAACGCAAAATCTCTTCTCCTGTGTAGGCTTCGATTGCATCCAAAAAGGTTATTTCCTCTTCACTGCAAAAAGACAAGGCTTGCCCAGTTTGTTGACCACGTCCAGTTCGACCACAACGGTGAACATAATTCTCTGGGGAATCAGGTAAATCGTAGTTAATGACATAATCCATATTTGGAATATCGATTCCACGACACGCGACATCCGTCGTGATTAACACTTGATTCTCTGTCGAACGAAAACGATCCAAAATCGCAAAACGATCTTCTTGTTCTTTCCCTCCGTGCAGCGCTTCAGCCTTCACTCCTACTCGTTCCATCGCTGAAACAACACGTTCCGCACGGACTTTAGTCCTCACAAACACCAAGAATTTAAAATCAGGGTATTCTTTGATCATGTTCTCCAGGAAGAATCGTTTGTCGTCCATTTCAATAAAGGCCACGGCATGTGTGACATTTTTCGAAACGGGATTCTTTGGAGAAATCTGAATACGTATCGCGTCTTTCACGACATCATACGCCAAGGATTTAATTTTTTTCGATATCGTCGCTGTGAAAAACAAGGTTTGACGATTTTTCGGGATTTTCTTTAATACATCATGGATATCCTTCGTAAAACCAAGGTCCAACATCAAATCTGCCTCATCTAAAACAAGAATTTCCAATTTGGAAATATCAATGAATCCCTGCGCAATTAAATCGAACATGCGTCCAGGTGTCGAAACCAAAACATCCAAGCCACTGTTCAATTTCGCGATTTGTTTTTCTTGTTCCACTCCACCGTACAGTCCTAGTACACTAACCGGGGTTTTGGCGCCAATTTGAACCACCACCTCCGAAATTTGCTTCGCTAATTCTCTTGTCGGAACGAGTACTAATCCACGAATCCCTTTGTATGAACCCCGTTTTTTTGTCGCAAACTTATGAATCATCGGTATAACAAAAGCAGCCGTTTTACCTGTGCCTGTTTGCGCTACCGCCATGACATCCTCACCATCTAAAATATGTTTAATGGCGCGGTGTTGAATATCGGTTGGACGCTTGAATCCGAGGATGTCAAGTTGGTCTTTAATTTCATCAATAAGGGAATAGTCCTTGAATTTCATGCAACAAAGGTAAGAATGTTTGGACAGGAATCCTTCATCCAATGGACAAATCAACTTTCGATTGAACCTTTTCAAAAGACGGATGTAAGCAAGAAAAAAAATGACACATGAAAAGAATCTTCTTATTTACGGCATTAGCAACCTTCAGTTGGAAAGCGCTAGCCACAGAAAAAGACCTAGTGAAAGCAACACTTTCCGAAGTAACTGTTTATTCACAAGGCGCTCAATTACATCACAAAGCCAATTACACCGCAAAAGTCGGCGTAACCGAAGTGAGCATTGAAGGAATTAGTCCATACATCGATCCGAAAAGTATCCAAGTAAAGGCAACGGGGAATGTTGTGATTCTTGATTCAAAGTATGTACTACATTATCCCCAACCTGCACAAGTAACGGAGGATGGAATTCCATTGAAAATCAAACGCAGTATTTCTCTGCTTGAGGATTCCTTGCGCTCTTGGGGCTTCGATATTCAAGAAATTGATGACGAAATCGGCGTTCTGAATGCCACTAAATACATCATCAGCAACAATGGTTCGATGAAAGGAACTGGAAAAGTCAATGACTCCATTCTCTTATTAAAATCTGCCGTGGATTATTACGCCCTAAAAATGAACGAAATCAACAAGAAACTTTTGGTTTTACAGCGTAAAAAGGCGCAAAAGGTCGATGCGAAACAAGAAATGGAAGCACGTTTGGAAGAACTTAGAAATTACCAAAACGGAAATGGCTTAAATCGAGAAATCAACAAAGCCATCCCGCGCATTGTGATCACCATTTCATCGAACGAAGTCGTTTCTGGAAAGCTGAATTTTTCGTATGTTGTTTCACAAGCTGGCTGGACACCACTCTATGATTTGCGCAGTGATTCTTCTACGGGGAAAATTAATTTAACCTACAAAGCACAAGTGCACCAGAATTCAGGTTTGGACTGGAACGATGTACGCTTGAACATTTCCACGAATAATCCATACGCCAACAAAACGAAACCAGAATTGAATCCTTGGTACATCGATTACCAAGCGGCGTATGGGAGAAAGTTACAGGAAACAACCGTTTGTTCGGGAACAAATGCTGGACTCATCAACACGCAAGCGATGAACATGGGCTACTCTTTTACACAAAAAGAATCAAACATGGATGATGCCTTAAGTGCTGCAAATTTCACAACAGTAGTGCAAATGTTGATTGCAGCAGAATTTAAAATCGATTTACCATATACGATTCCGTCTAATAACGATCAACACATGGTTCTTATCAAACAAACAGATTTAGCAACTACCTTCAAGTATTACGCAGTTCCGAAGTTGGACCCAGGAGTTTACCTTGTTGCTCAAATGACCAAATTGGACGAACTTCAATTAATCCCTGCAAAAGCGAATATTTTCTTTGACGGTTCTTATATCGGCGAAACGTACATCGATCCAACGCGCATGGAAGATACCTTGAACTTATCGTTAGGAAAAGATCCAAACATTGTCGTGAAAAGAACACTTTTAAAGAAAGAATGCAAGGACAAAGTGATTCAAGACAAACGCGAACGCACCTTTGCTTATTCCATTGAAGTACGAAATAGCAAATCCAGTTCAATAGACATCGTGATTCAAGATCAAATTCCAATTACGCAAAACACAGACATCACGATTGAATCGGCCAATTTAGCGAAGGGACGCTTGAACGAACGAACCGGAGTCATTGAATGGAGTTTCAACCTGAAACCAAAGGAAAACAAAGTCATCGATTTCGACTACAAAATCCGCCATTCAAAGGATAAAGAGATTAATATCTAAACGAAAAAAAGTCCCTGACAGATTCTGTTAGGGACTTTTTCATTACATCGTTGAATCATTAAATTAATGACTAGCTACATATTTTCTATATTCCATTTTACTGGAATCGAAGGACATGAATTTCGCGAGTGACGTTGCGTTTTCGCGGTCTATTAAACGATCTGACAAAAACTTAGCTACTTCTAATTTATTTTCATCAAACGTAAATAACTCAATGATTTTCCCTGCTTGTTCGGTTGTTAAACACGTGTTTTTCAAAGCAAGTTTCACCGCTTCTAAGCGATCATCTTCAAAACTTTGATCTTTCAGTTCCTCCAAAAATGTCGGTAAATTGTTTAATGTGCGATTACAAGCAATTAATGCTCCTGATGTATTCACATTTGCCTGCGTATTGACTTGATTCTGTTGATTGTTCGTTTGATAGTTAACATTTCCTCCAGAATTTGTCGTGGTGGTAGTGGTCGTTGTCGTAAAGGTCGTTTGTCCAGAGGTTTGCTGCGTATTCATTCCGTTCGCATTCACATTCATCTGAACATTCCCATTGTTTCCATAGGTATTTTGCGTTTGCATGCCGTTCGTATTGATATTCATGTTTACGTTCGCATTGGGATCTACTTGTTGTTCCATTCCCGTTGCATTCACATTCATGTTCACTCCCATATTTCCATTCTGCATGTTCGGATCCATTCCAGAAACGTTGATGCTAATACCAACACTTCCATTTTGCATATTCGGATCCATTCCACTCCCAGAAACATTCATATTGAAATTCGCATTTCCGTTTTGTGTGGATTGCGTTTGTGTCGTTCCTGTTCCTGTGGCATTCACGTTGACATTCATTCCCACATTTCCGGATTGAGTCGTTTGTTGATTCATTCCGTTTGCATTCACATTCATGTTCACGTTTCCATTCGCAGGAACTTGTGCATTCGGTGTGGCGTTTGTGGTTTGAGTCGTTGTTGTTTGAACCGTTGTTGTTTGAACAACGGCATCCGAATAAACCGAAGCATCCGAAGGACGATAGACAACTGCTCCCGGAGTGATGACTCCTTCTGTCGCAACTAAACTCACTAATTGCAATTTACCTTTCCCTTTTTTGAAGGTAATGCGCGTCGTTATATCACTTGGCGCATCGATAAACAAATTCTTATCCACATCCGCTGTTTTACCATCTGCGAAAATAATCTTCAACGAATATCCTCCGTTTTTAATACCCGAAACATACACATTCGTTTGTGGCTGAGAATTTTGTTTGATGCCATTCAAAATCGCATAGAACTGTTGTCCACCATTATTGAATATGGTCAAGTTACTTTGAGCGAATGAGAAAGCACTCAAAAAAATACATAATGCACCAGTAATCCATTTCATAATCCTTCTTTTTATCAAAAATACACATATTTGATATATTGTTAAAATCCCATATCAAACCTTTTCCTAACTTCGCACTCATGAATTTTGTCATTGTCGATGTGGAAACAACAGGAGGAAATACCAAAGACTCCAAAATCACTGAATTAGCGATGTACAAATACGATGGTGAAAAAGTGATCGATTCATACATTTCACTTGTCAATCCAGAACAAGTCATTCCAGAGTTTATTGTGCGCTTAACAGGCATTACTGATTCCATGGTTGCGGACGCACCAAAATTTTATGAAATCGCAAAGGAAATCATTGAATTTACGAACGATTGCGTATTTGTTGCACACAATGTCGCTTTCGATTACGGCATGTTCCGCAGTGAATTTCGAAGACTTGGATTCGATTTTCGTCTTCCGCACATGTGTACGGTCCGCGCTTCGCGCTATGTGATTCCAGGTCACGCAAGTTACAGTTTGGGGAAATTATGCCGTGAAATTGGCATTGACAATAACGCAAGACACCGAGCGGATGGTGATGCCAAGGCGACAACCGAGTTGTTTCATTTAATCTATCACAAGGATCCAAACCAACTCAGTACCTTCATTCAACAAGAACTGAATCCAAAGTCCATTCATCCGAATTTAAGTTTGGAGCTCATCGATAATCTCCCATCGAAAACAGGTGTTTACTTGCTCTACAATGAATTCAATCAATTGATTTACATCGGCAAGAGCATCAACATTAAAAAACGCATCGAGCAACATTTACGCAATACCAAAACCGCGAAAGGACTCAAAATGATTCAGGATATTTGCCGAATCGAACACGAATTAACGGGAAGCGAACTCATTGCCATGTTACTGGAGTCAGAGCTAATCAAACAACATCAGCCGATTTACAACCGTAAATTGCGAAAAAGCTTCTTCCCCTTTGGCATCTTTGATGAGGTTGATGAACATGGATACGTTCAACTTCAGGTAAACTCTTTAGCAAAGAAAGAAGTGCAAGCGATCATTCAATTCAGCACAAAAAAAGAGGGCAGCGATTATTTAAGTCATGTCGTACAGAAATTTGAACTTTGTCAAAAGTTATGTCACCTCTACCCGACTAAATCCGCTTGTTTCCATTACACCATTAAAGAGTGTAAAGGCGCTTGCGTTCAAGAGGAAAGTCCGGATGAGTACAACCAACGCATCAATAACTTTTTAGAACACATTAACTTCAAAGGAACTTCCTTCTTTATTATCGACAAAGGACGAAACAAAGGAGAAAAAAGCCTCATTTGGATTGATCGTGGTACTTACAAAGGATATGGTTTTGCCCCTTTTCATTTCCACGGAAAAGAACCCATGCATTGGATGAGGTACATCGAATTAGCTTCAGAAAATCGCGACAATAAGTCCATAATTAATTTGTTCTTACGCAAGGACAAACAGCACCGCATTGTCAGTTTATAGAAGTATAGAAAAATGATAGGAACCGTTCGTATATTAGGCTCAGGAACATCACAGGGTATCCCCATGATTGCCTGTGGATGCGAGGTCTGTCAATCGTCTGATCCACGAGACAAACGACTTCGCGCTTCGATTTTAATCGAAATGAATGGCGCAAATTACTGTGTGGATGCAGGTCCAGATTTTCGCTATCAACTCTTACGTGAAGGAGTAACACATTTAGAAGGTATTCTTTTCACACATGAACACAAAGACCATGTCGCTGGATTAGATGATGTTCGGGCATTTAATTTTTTCACCAAAAAACCAATGGATGTATATTGTTCAGATCGCGTGGAAACCGCTCTGAGAAGAGAATTCCATTATATTTTCGATGAAAAACATTATCCCGGCATTCCCAAACTAAACTTGATTTCCATCGATAAACATCCATTTCAACTAGATGGTATTCCTGTGACTCCCATAGAGGTCATGCATTACAAATTACCTGTTTTGGGATTTCGTATCGGAAACTTTGCGTACATCACGGATGCAAAAACAGTTACTAAGGAGGAACGCGCAAAGATCAAAAATGTGGATATCCTCATTCTCAATGCACTTCACAAACATCCGCATATTTCACATTTTAACTTGGATGAAGCCCTAGCTTTTATTGCTGATGTACAACCCAAACAAGTCTATCTTACCCATATCTCACATCTTTTTGGTAAGCATGAGGATATTTTAACCGAACTTCCCGACAATGTATCCTTGTTGTATGATGGAATGAAATTTGAATTTGAGTTCTAACAAACCAAATGTGAATAAATCATGTGGTTTCTCAACATGTAGAAACGTGAAAAATCGTACTTTCGACTCGTGCAAGCACCCAAAGCAATTGACATAAAAGAATTAATCCGAAGTAAAAACCCAAAGTTATTGCGTTTTTTACCTGGATTCCTTATTCGCTATTTGCGAAAAACCTTGCATGAAAAAGAAATAAACGCATTTATTCAAGCGCACGGAGAACTCTCTGGACTCGAATTTTGTGAAGCAGCAACAAACTACTTTCATTTCAAATTTGAGATCAATGACATAGATCGCATTCCAAAAACGGGACCCATCATTATCGCCATGAATCACCCATTAGGTGGTGTTGATGCAATCGCGTTCATTGTCGCCTTAAAAAATCACCGTCAAGATTTAAAGTTTATCGTTAATGATATTTTACTGAACATCGAAAACTTGAATACGTATTTTGTTGGCATCAACAAACATGGGTCGAATGGAATCTCCATTAGAGAACGCATCAAACAAGCGTTTTACGAAGACCATGCCTTGTGTATTTTTCCTTCAGGTATTGTCAGCCGTGTTCACGAAGGAATCATCCAAGATTTTGAATGGAAAAAAACGTTTATGACTTACGGAAGAGAATTGAACCGTCCAATTGTACCCATTCATATCAGTGGGAAACTTTCGCCATTCTTTTACCGCCTTTATAAATTTCGTGTGTTTCTAGGTATCAAAGCAAACATAGAGATGTTTTATTTGGCGGACGAAATGCTGAATCAGAAAAACAAAATCATCACCTATACCGTTGGAGAACCAATTATGGGCGCAGATATTGATCCAAAAATGGACGATTTCACCGCAGCGAATTGGTTTAAATCGATTGTTTATCAATTAAAAAATACCAAATGAAACCAATCAGAGAAGCTGTAAAAACAGAATTACTGAAAGCTGAATTAACAGCAGAGCGATTTCTTAGAGTTACGCGAAAGGGTGAAAATGAAATTTATGTGGTTAATTGTCACAATTCACCAAATGTACTGGAAGAAATTGGACGTCTGCGCGAAGTGACCTTTCGTGCTGCGGGAGGTGGAACCGGAGAAGCAATCGACTTGGATTCTTTCGATGTAGGAGAATATGCCTACGAACAACTCATCGTTTGGTCTGTCGAAGATGAAGCAATTATTGGCGGTTATCGCTTTAAAAAATGCAGTGAGGCAATCGATGAGCAGCAGAACATTCATTTGTCCACAACACATTATTTCGATTTTGATGCTTCCTTCACAAGGGATTACTTACCGAAAACAATTGAACTAGGTAGAAGTTGGGTACAGCCTGATTTTCAACCTAGCAACAACCCAAGAAAAGGATTATTTGCTTTGGATAACATTTGGGATGGATTGGGTGCTTTGATTCGTTTTAATCCGGAAATTGAGTATTTCTTTGGAAAAGTAACGATGTATGCAAACTACAATGTATCCTGCCGTGATTTCTTGTTGTTCTTTTTACACCGCTTTTTCCCAGATAAAAGTGGACTTATGAAAGCCTTTCATCCGCTTCAAATCGAAAGTGACCCCGCTATTTTCGATGAGTTAATCATGGGATTGGACTACAAAGAAGCCTTTAAAGTACTCAACACCTACACAAGAGAACATGGGGAGTTCATTCCGCCGCTGATGAATATCTATATGAATTTATCACCAACTATGATGACTTTTGATACCGCAATCAATACCGAGTTTGGGAATGTAGAAGAAACAGGGATACTCGTAAAAATAGCAGATATTTATCCAGATAAAAAGGAACGTCACATCGATTTCTAAGATTTGCTATTAAGCCATTCATCAAGGTTCACATTTCCGGTTTGTCGACGTACCTTTTCTTTGATGCGCGCAATGTACACATCAACGTGTTTGATACCCATTTTTTCAGATATGTATTTCGATGGCTTGTCATAACAGTATTTCATTTTTAAAACCAGGGCATCGCGTTTGTTCACAGAACCAATTACAGCCTCAAATAACTGAGAAATCAACTCCTCCTGGTCATAAACTGGATTTTCTTGAACGAATACCTTTTCCGTTGTTGTGTTTTCCCAAACTTGATTTTTTTTAGCTTGTCTTTTTCGGATTTCTGAAATACAGAAGTGATGCGTAATCGTTTTCAACCAACCGTATGAAGTGAATAACTCCGGCTGAACATCGTAACGATCGATAATAAGTTGAAAAAAATGAATGGAAAACTCTTGAAAAGTATCCGGTATCTCTTGATACGGAATACTTTGACGCATGACATGCTTAAAGAAGGTTCCATGCTGCTGCATCAACTCATTATAAACGATGGTATGTCTAGTTCTTTCCATTGCATTGTCCAGGAACAAAAATCAGTCCAAAATAGATCGAAAACGTGAAATCCGATAAGATTTTAACTAAGAAATAGATTTTATACCTTAATTTCACAATTAAATTTGATTTTTTTCGTTGTAAAACCATGTTGAAATTAGTTGTCCTTACATTTTTGCTTCCCCTTATTTGTTTTAGTCAATACGACCTTGGAAATACAACCTTTCAATTTCTGAATGCCTCTAGTTCCGCAAGAAATGCAGGTTCAGGAAATGGATTGATTAGTTTTTACGACCAAGACCTGGGACTAGCGTTAGATAATCCCGCATTGTTGAACGAGAAAATGAATGGGAAGATTCAATATTCTTATGGCAACTACCCTGCCGGAGTTAATTTCGGAAATGTGAGTTATGCCTTGCATACCAAACTAGGTACTTTTGCACCAAGTATACGTTATTTTAGCTTTGGTCAATTTGTCGAAACGGATGAGATAGGTAACGTAATCGGCAGTTTCAATGGAGGTGAATATGCGGTAGGGACTAGTTACAGCCGAAAAATCAACGAGGTATTAAGCATTGGCGCAAGTGTTTCTTTTTTAGGTTCACACCTCTATCGATACAGTGCATTTGGTGTAACAGGAAGTTTTAGTGGATTAATTGTACACCCAAATCAATTATTTTGCGCAACGTTTTTGGTAAAAAATGTGGGGCTCTTACTGAAAGATTTCACTAACAATAGTCAGTCTAAGCTACCCTTAGAAGTTCAACTTGGACTTAGTTACAAATTGAAACATGCACCCTTTCGATTTGGAATTCAAGGACATCAATTGAATCAATTGAATAACATTTACTTGGATCCACTTGCCCAACCAACGTATGACCCATTGACAGGAGATACCATTGCCATTTATGCACCGAACATCGGAAGTAAAATCGCAAATCATGTTAATTTTCAAGTAGAATTATATGCTGCTAAATCCTTTCATTTGCGTGGCGGATTCAATTACATGCGCCGCGAACAAATGAAATTAATCGATCATCCAGGACTCGCTGGATTTTCTATGGGGATGTCCTTAAAACTGAAAAAGTTTAATTTAGACTACGGCGTACAGTTTTATTCAAAAGCCGGCTCCATTCATTCACTTGGATTTAGTACTTCTCTCAGCAATTGGAAGAAAAACTAATGTTTCGGAGTTAAATCTGTCGCATGGTATTGCTTGGTCAAGGAAATGTATTCAGGAGTATACCCACCACTTGTTAATCGAATCGTAAACTCCGATTGAATGATTGGTTCGTTCCTTTTGGTAAACATCAGTATCACTCGGGTATTCAACTTTTCCTCCGTTGCATGTATCGTTATTTTCTCCTGTAGATAAAGCTTGTTGTCTTTCGCTAAGTTTAGTAAATATGCTAATTGAGTCCAAGGAACAATGACATAAAACCGCCCATCTTCACGCAGTAATCTAGCTGTTTTTCGAATAAAATGTTCATACATTTCATGACTTATGTGTTTCGCCTGATCAATGCTTTCAATTCCCGACTTTAGTCCATCTAAATAGAAAGGTGGATTACTAAAAATCAAATCGTATTGTTTATTGGGGTTGAACTCCAAATAGTTTAGGGCGTGCACTTTGACACGATCTTGCCATGGACTTTGTTCCACATTGAAGGCGCATTCCGCAGCAGCGTCCTCATGGATTTCTACAGCATCAACGATTAAATTTGGATTTTTCTGAAGAACCATTAGGGTAAGCACCCCGGTTCCTGCTCCTATATCTAAAGCTATTTCTGATGGAGTTGGATCAATAAATGAGCCCAGCAACATACTATCCGTTCCAACTTTCAAAGGGTTTTTCGATTGAACAATCGTAAATTGCTGAAAGCGAAATTCCGACAAATTAATAGGCTTTAGCAAATATTACTCGTCCTGCGGATGGATTTCCTGTTACCATGCAAACTCCTGCTTCTTCTTTGCGATCCAAAGCGATGCAACGAATGGTCGCTTTGGTTTCTTCTTTGATGCGTTCTTCGGTTTCAGAAGTACCATCCCAATGCGCCAAGAAGAATCCACCTTTATCAATTTCCTTTTTGAATTCCTCGTAGGAATCAATTTCACGTGTGTTTTCTAAACGGAATGCTTTCGCGCGTGCCAACAAATTAACTTGAATATCCGCAAGCAATTGTTCGATGTGATTTTCCAATCCATCAAAATCAACGACTTCTTTTGTTTTGTTATCACGACGAGCAATCTCCGCTTTTCCATTTTCTAAATCTCTTGGACCCATCGCTACACGAATAGGAACTCCTTTTGATTCGTACTCAGCAAATTTCCATCCTGGACGACGGTTTTCATCGTCGTCGTATTTGAAGGAAATTCCTTTTGCTTTCAATTTAGCCGCTAATTCGGTCATTTTCTCGGAAATTGCTGCTAATTCTTCGTCCGTGCGGTAAATGGGAACTGCAACGACTTGAATTGGCGCCAACGCTGGAGGCAAAACAAGTCCTTCGTCATCAGAGTGCGTCATAATCAATGCACCCATCAAACGCGTAGAAACACCCCAAGACGTCGCCCAAACGTAATCTAACTTACCTTCTTTATCGGCAAATTTTACTTCAAAAGCTTTGGCGAAATTTTGTCCAAGGAAATGTGACGTTCCAGCTTGTAACGCTTTTCCATCCTGCATCATTGATTCTATACACAAGGTGTCTTCTGCACCTGCAAATCGTTCATTTGCCGTTTTTCTTCCTTTAATGACTGGCATAGCCATGTAATTCTCTGCAAAGTCCTCATACACATTCAACATGAGTTCTGCTTCAGCGATGGCTTCTTGTTTTGTCGCATGCGCCGTATGTCCTTCCTGCCAAAGAAACTCTGTGGTTCTCAAGAACAAACGAGTTTTCATTTCCCAACGAACAACATTTGCCCATTGATTGATTAGGATAGGAAGGTCTCGGTAGGACTGGATCCAATTTTTATATGAGTTCCAAATAATCGTTTCAGATGTTGGTCTAACAATCAGCTCTTCTTCCAATTTGGAGTCTGGATCTACAATTACACCACTTCCATCCTCAGCATTTTTCAAACGGTAATGCGTAACAACGGCACATTCCTTCGCAAATCCTTCGATGTGACTCGCTTCTTTGCTCAAGTAAGATTTAGGAATAAACAATGGGAAATAAGCATTCGAGTGACCCGTTTCTTTGAATTTAACATCCAAGATATCACGCATTTTTTCCCAAATAGCATAACCGTATGGCTTAATCACCATGCATCCGCGGACATCGGAATGTTCAGCAAGATCTGCACGGTAAACCAATTCATTATACCATTTAGAATAATCTTCTGCTCTTGTTACGTATTTCTGTGCCATAGCTCCATTTATAGAATGCAAAGGTAGCGAAAATACTTCAAAATGGATGCGCACTAAGCGTAGCTTAACTTTAGTGAGCGTTACCTCATCGAGGTTGGAGTCAAGTGATTTGTGATCATGTCATGCGCATAATGCTGATACAATGCTTTCATCTGACGGATAATTTGTTGCTCATGTGAACTTCGTTGTTGCTTCATGCGCTCATTCCAAACGGTCGTTTCTAATCCATTTTCGGATATGCCTAACGCAATCAAATTCCCCTGTTCACAAATCATTTTAGGCATCCGCTTTTTATTGAAGTAAGAGGTTCCAAAAGAATAGAAATCAGACTGTATACCTAATAAATCAATAATGGTAGGCATGATGTCTATTTGCTGAAACATCTTTCCTTTTTTCACCTTAGGCAAGTTCATAGATGCATGATAAAATCCAATTGGAATGCGGTATGTCCACTCCAATGAGCAGCGGTCCCATCTTTTTGTTGGTCCAACGTGATCTGCACAAAATACAAACAACGTATTTTTGAACCATGCTTGTTTTTTCGCTTTTTCCCAAAACTCTTTTAATGCGAAATCAACATAGGAAATGGTCGCACACAAAGGTTCTGGACCATGCTTCACACGAGATTTAAACGATGTCGGAATGGTGTATGGATGATGTGATGACAAGGTAAAAATCATCGAAAAGAAAGGTTTTTTAAAGCGATTCATCTCGTCCACTGCAAAACTTAACATATGATGATCTTCTATTCCCCAATTACCATCGAAGTGCGACTGATTTGGGTACTCATTCCGTCCATAGTACGCGTCAAACCCGGCAGCGGAAGTAAACGCATCAAAACGCATCGAACCGTTATTTGCGCCATGAAAAACGGCCGAATAATAACCTGACTTTTTTAAGATCGTTGGAAGTCCTTGAAATTGATTCGAACTAAAGGAGTATAAGATAAACGACTCATTGGTATAGGCTGGAATGGATGAAATGATGGAAGGAAGCGCATCCATCGAAGTGCGTCCGTTTGCAATCGCATCCTCAAAAAACATGGACTGATTTAAAATGGAATCCAAGAAAGGCGTATAACTCTCCGGACTATTTGGACCAGCATACATAGTTCCAAAACTTTCCAATAAAATAAAACAGACATTCGTCCCATTCGGGAGCATCTTTTGAGCTTCACTCGATTGAATCGGATTAAAAATCGCATTTAATTCAGGTTCTTCAAAGTATTTTACATCTTCTACACCTTTAATCCCAATTGTTTTAATGATGGTAAATGCCGAGTTTAGGACAGCGGGTGCGTTGGATAAGCTACTGTAATTTGTCGCTTCAATAATACCGATAGGTTTCAATTGAAATCCACCGCGACCAATAATCACAAAGGTTGTCACGACAAGAATAAAACGAAACCAATTACTTCGGAGTTTCCAAGAGATTGGACCTGCCTTTATTTTGACAAAACTCCAAATAGAAAAAGCGAAAGTAAAGGTAAAAAACACGATTAGCCACCAAAACTCTAAGATAAAATCACCCGCTAAACTAGACGTTTCTGTATTGGTCAACATGTAAACGAAATAATCAAAACTCGTGCGTTTTGCCGTATAGGAAAAATAGGCTACGTCCCAACCATTAAAAACAAAAATCAAAAACGTTGCGCAACTAAAAAGCAGCAATTTCAACCAAAACCGAAAGCGCTCAAGTCTATCTGGCAGCGGTACAAATAGTAAGGTGATGAATGGCAAGAAAAATAGGGCGATCGTTACTAAATCAAATCCACTTCCAATCAGGTAATCTTGAAAAGCAATATCAGGAAATTTTTTGCTATTTATGGAAATCAACAGCATTCGTAAGACACCTGAAAACAGCCATACAATGGCTAGTGGAGAAAGGATTTTTAGACTCGTTTTAATCAAGATTTTCTTGGAATTAATAGTTCATGATGCGCTCAATCGCCTCTCCTAGTCTTTCGGATGCTAAAAATTGTTTTTCCAAAGAGACCGCAAATGGAACAGGTGTGTCCATCGACGCAACACGTAAAACTGGTGCATCTAACTGTTCAAAACAATGTTCGGTAATCAATGCCACTAATTCACCACCAATACCACCCGTCAAACAGTCCTCGTGCAACACAATGACTCTTCCTGTTTTATTAGCAGCTTCAAATATTGTCTCCTTATCTAATGGCATTAAACTTCGAAGATCAACGATTTCCGCGGAAATTTCAGGATGATGAGACATCGTCTCCGTCGCCCAATGAACTCCTAGTCCATAGGTAATGATGGTCAAGTCGCTTCCAGAAGTAACCGTTCGCGCTTTTCCAATTTCGACGGTGTAATAATCCGTTGGTATTTCTTCTTTTAAACTTCGGTATAGAAACTTATGTTCAAAAAACAAAACTGGATTTGGATCCTCGAATGCTGCATTTAGCAATCCTTTCGCGTCGTATGGTGTGGACGGATAAAGAATTTTCAGTCCTGGAGTATGGAAAAACCAAGCTTCATTGCTTTGTGAGTGAAATGGTCCAGCAGCCGTTCCCGCTCCCGTAGGCATTCGAACAACAACATCCGCATTTTGACCCCATCGCCAGTGCATTTTTGCTAAATTATTGATGATTTGGTTGAATCCACACGTGACGAAATCAGCAAATTGCATTTCCACCATCGCTTTCATTCCAGAAATAGATAATCCAAGTCCTGCGCCTATAATCGCGGATTCACAAATCGGTGTATTACGTACGCGGTCCCTGCCAAATTTCTCCAAGAGTCCTTCTGTCACCTTAAATGCGCCTCCATATTCAGCGATATCTTGTCCCATTAAAACTAGGCCTTCATATTTCTCCATGGACTGCGTTAACGCATCTTGAATGGCATCGATAAATCGCTTTTCTTCTTTGGGTCCAGATGCTTCAATTAATTGTTGAATATGAGGTGCGAAAAGATCCCCTAATTCAGATTCGACAGATGCTTCAATCGCCGGTTCAGCATGAGCTTCATCAAAGCCATGTTGAATTTCTTCTTTCATGGTTTCTTTTATGCGTTGAATTTCCGCTTCGTTCAACAAACCGATTTCTACCAGGTACGACTCAAAATTGGAAACCGGATCTTTTTTCTCCCATACATCTTGAATGCCTTCGGGATAATATTTCGTTCCGGAAGACTCTTCGTGACCGCGCATTCGGAAGGTCATTAATTCCAACAAATAGGGTTTAGGGTCGAATCGAATTTCATCATTTATTTTTCTAACTGTTCGAATAACATCCAAAATGTTGTTGCCATCCACTTGAAGCGCATTCATCCCATAACCAATTCCTTTATCAATGAACTGCTTACAGCGAAATTGTTCAACTGACGGTGTAGAAAGTCCCCAGTAGTTATTTTCCACCGCAAAAATTACAGGCAAATCCCAAACAGCTGCTACATTTAAGGATTCATGAAAATCTCCTTCGGAAGCGCCGCCGTCTCCAGAGAAAACGAGGGTTGATTTTTGACTTTTTGTTATTTTATTCGCCAATGCAATTCCATCGGCAATTCCAAGTTGTGGACCTAAATGGGAAATCATCCCCACCAATTTATGGTCTTGAGTACCAAAATGAAAACTGCGGTCACGTCCCTTCGTGTACCCATTCAATTTTCCTTGAAACTGAGAAAATAGTCGGTTTAACGGAATATCCCTTGTGGTAAACACTCCTAAATTACGGTGCATTGGAAGGATGTATTCATCATCATTCATGGCGTAAGCACAACCAACCGAAATCCCTTCTTGCCCCCAACCAGAAAACCACTTAGTAATTTTCCCTTGGCGCAGTAAAATGAGCATTTTTTCTTCGATGATTCTTGGTCGAACCAACTTCAGATAAATTTCTTTTAACTCTTCATCTGAAAAGCCATCTCTGTTGAATGCAATGTGTGACATGCCTTAGGTTTTTGATCCAATAAATTGGAAATGGAAATGTGAGAAATAAAAGCCAGACGTACACTTACACTTTCAAGCCACGAACGACGCGTTCTTTGCGTTTCGTCTTTTGCAATCGTTTTTTTACGACCAATAAATGTGCTGAACGAGGAGCTCCACGCATTAAATCAACTTTGTAGACATTCTCACCATAGGTAATTTTTGGACCACCTTGGCTATTCCAATCTGCATCAAAGTAATAGCGCTTAACTGAACTACCTTCTGTTTTGGTGGCAAAAGTCAATATTTTAGCTTCACCGATTTCAAAGCGTACTTGCACTTCACCTTTTGGACCAAATCCTTCAAAAACACATTTCGTTAAAGCCGGAATAACCACACTTTCACGTTCACTACTTGAACTTGCTACTAGCGTTCCGTTTTGGGTAGTATTTTGACTATCATCTCTTTTTTCTTGATTCAAAATGATGGTATGGGAGGTGTAGAATTGAACTTGGCGCATTTTCTCATCTGAATCCAAGGTGAATTCATCTCTGATTTGCGTCGTGTAAGGAACCTTAACTCCACAAGAAATGAGTACAATACTCATTGAAAATAAAAACATGATATTCTTCATAATGCGTAATTTTGTTCAAATTTACAGAAAATCGCAATGATAGCTCCGAAAATTCAGATTTTAACATGGATAAATTACCTGAGTGTAATTTTGTTGGTTTTTGTTTTTGATTCATGCTCGGGAAACAAATCTGGTAAAATGAAAGATTTGGAGAGTATTCGATCGAAATCACCATATCACCATCATTCAGATTCCATCACTCCTGAGAATAACATTGACACCTTGTTACCAAACTATAATCAAGATTCAGTGGAATTAGGCATCATAGCCATCGAAATAGATACCAATAAGTACTTTTTGAATCAATTTGCTTTTAAAAAAGCCCTTCAACTTAATCTGACAGATTCCAAAAGCCATTTTTATCATCATCGATTTTGGCAAATGAATGTCGATTCTAATGTAGTGAAAAACAACTTTTACAATTGGTTTGATCGTGAATTCTGTCAACGAAATTTGGACATAAAAATGTACAGTCGTTTTAACCTCACCTCTAGTAACCTACTTTTCTTCTGTACAAATCAAAGCATTCATGTCATCGAAAGCACAGATAAAATAAATCCAATGAAATGGATTCAATACATCATGCGAACGGAAAAAAATGTGACATTCAGCTACATTTGTCATCAGACGAAAAATAGACCAGCGCTTTGGTACGCTTACCACAAGAACAAACTAATCCTAATTCCAGCATAATGAACATCATCAACCGCGGACAAATAGTGATTTTCCCAACGAAACATTTCGAGGCTTGGGCTATCCAACATAGTAAAGAAGAACTATATTTTACCGAAAACCCGGAACCATCTGTGTATTTAATTGAAGAAGAATTCTGGGAGGACGAATTGGTTTTAGAGAAATACCGGAAAAAAATCATCAAAAGAGAATGCGCCGAAATTTGTTCAGAAGAAGAAAAATGGCCGATAATAAAAAACAATGAGCAATTCCGCTATTATTTTAAGGCACATTTGGGCATCATGGTGATTGACCTTTTGGACAATGATTTAATCAGTGAGGGAATTGATTTATAAATTTTTAAACAACTCTACATTCAAATAAGCTGGATTATCCGTTACCTCCTCGCCAATCCACGCTGGTAAGTCTACTTGTTCATCCGGACGCGCCAATTCTATCTCTGCCAGAACCAATCCATCGTATTTACCTTGAAACACATCGATTTCCCATAAATTATTTTTGTGATTAACGACGTAACGAATTTTTTCCAAACAGCGTAATTCTGCTTTTGCAATCATTTCTTCCGCATCCATGACCGAAATTGAATATTCGTATTCATTACGCGTCAAACCTCGTCCCATTTTAATCGTCAGGAATGCCTCATCCGATCGGACGCGTATTCTGACCGATTTATCATGATCTTCAAATAGATATGCTTGTTTGATGTTGGATATAGATTGGATGATTTCGTCTTTCCAATCCATCGTTTTCAACAAATACTTGCGTTCGATTTCGAGCATTTTTAATTTTTTTCTACTATTTTTACCAAAGATGCAACTTAAAGATGTAATGTTGCGTCAAACGATTTGAAATTTTAACGTTACAATTTATGAAATTCAACCTAACCATTCTGTCTTTTTGTTTCTTAGGATTCGGATTAAATGCTCAAAAGAACATTGAAACAAACGGAATTAAAATCAGCACCAAACAAATCAATTGCAACATTCCTGCTCAAGGATACGAGTCTGACCTCATTCAATTAACCATTGAAAATCTAAGCAACTCTGAAAAAACAGTTACCTACAGTTTTGAATTATTCTATGATGGTGTTTGTTCAACTTGCGGCCACGAAGAATACACGTACACGCAAATCCTTCAACCAAATGAAATATTAGTTGGAGAGTGTTTAGATCGCACGCATTTTGGATTAACGATTTTTCATCACATGCCAGCTCATTTGACGAAAACGACGTTAACTGACTTCAATATTAAGAACGTAGTCGTAAAATAACTCCCATGAAATTTACCAATTTATTTGTTTCAGCTGCATTTGTGGCTACTTCTTTCCAAACATTACATGCCCAATGTACGGTAGTTGCGAGTGTTCAAAACGCGATCATACCTTGTAATGGGTCTACGATTTTAAGTGCTACCGGAAGTGGAACCAGTCAGGTTGCCTTCGGTGAAAACTTTAATAGTGGCCAACCTGTTGGATGGCAATTTTCTCAAGTGGTAACGATTGCCAACAATACATGTGGTGTTCCTTCTTTGGATGGAACAGACTTCATGTGGATGGGAAATCAATCTGTTGCGCCGCGTGAAATGACGACTATTGCGTTGGATGTTTCTTCTGGTGGACAAGTTTGCTTTGACATGCGTTATGCGATTCAAGCTCAAGCTTCTCCATGTGAAGGTCCCGATTTAGCAAGTGAGGGTGTTTATGTACAGTATTCAACAGATGCAGGACTTTCTTGGACAACGATGCAATACTGGAGTCCAAATGGTGGGTATGATCCTGTTTTAACCAATTGGCAAAACTACTGCATACCTATTCCAGCTGCCGCTCAAACTACGACAACATCGTTTAGATGGACACAGTTAGCGGTATCAGGTGCCGCATTTGACCACTGGGGATTAGATAATATTATGATTACAACTACAGCACCAAACTTTAATATCACTTGGTTGCACGATAATTATTCATACGGTCCAGGTGTTTATTCTGGAAACGATCCAACACCAGTAAGTCCAACAGGTACAACTTCCTACATCGTTATGATGACGGATAGTGTGAATACATGTTATGACACTGTTACTGTATCTGTAAGTTACCCTCAAATTGACACAACTACAACCATCAATCCTACATGTGGTAGTATAAACGGTAGCTTAACAGCTGCATCTTCTGGTGGAGCGGGTGGTTATACCTACAGTATTGGAGGAGCATTTCAACCTTCTGGAACATTTAATAATTTAGATACAGCCTTGTATACTATTATTATGGTTGATCAAAACAACTGTTCCGATACCATGATAGCCATATTAGATGGAGTAGATTCATTGCAAATTGTCAATTTAACTTCTGTCACCACCACCTGTGGATTGGATAATGGCGTCATTGATTTTGACATAGCTGGTGGAACACCAATCTTCCAATACAGTATTGATAGCGGCACTACATTCTCTCCTTCGGTCAATTTCATTAATTTAGCACCTGGAGTTTACCCCATATACGTTTTAGATCAAAACGGCTGTTTTGACACGGAGTCCATTGAAATCTTCCCATCTACAAATCCAAATATTGACAATTTTAACTCTACTTTAGAATTTTGTAGTCTTTCGGATGGTGGAGTCACCTCTACTACTTCACTTGGAATTACTCCGTATCAGTTCGTTCTTTATCAAGGACCTGCCTTGATCTCTAATAATCCAACTGGTACCTTTACCGGCTTACAAAGCGGGGTATATTCCTTGCTAGTTATTGACCAAATTGGATGTGTTGATAGCGTTGTGATTACAGTAGATTCCATTCCAGCACCCATTGCGCCACTTCAAGACACAGTTCTTTGCAACCTTACTCTTCAAATTAACGGTGTGCTTTCATACACTGGATCTAATTGGACAGCGAATTCACCGTTGGTTAATTTCTCAAATGCTACAGGACAGAATCCGACCATTGTTGCAGATACCGCTGGGATTTATTCCATTACCTTAGCGGATAGTGTTTGTGGCTTTACGGAAACATTCCAATTAACCTTTGTAGCCGATCCGTATACAACGATTTTAGATACGACACTATGTATCGGTGAAACGCAAGTTCTCGCGGCGTTGGTGCAGCCTCAAAATGTGAGTTACCTTTGGTCAACCGGACAGTCAACTTCAGCAATTAGTGTAACAGAAACTGGTAACTATATTGTAACAACTACCAACATGTGTGGTGTTTCTATTGATACGGCAAGCATCGATTTTTATTTCTGTGACATTGAAGTGCCAAACGTATTTACGCCGAATAATGATGGAAACAACGATTATTTCCAATTGCTATTCTTTGGAGGGATTAAAACGTTCAATTGTACGATTCTTAACCGTTGGGGACAAGTGATCAGAGAGTATGACAATCCAGCATTCATGTGGGATGGTAAAGATGAATCTGGAGACGATGTGCTAGAAGGTGTTTATTTTTACATCGCGAAGGCTGTTTCTAATGGAGGTAACGAAATCTTGAAACATGGAAATGTTACCGTGGTTCGAACGAAGTAATCCATAAGTATTCCTATCTTTACGTGTGCTTAAATTAAAACAAAATACACCGAGATGGGTGGTCGTTCTTCTGGACTTAATCATTCATCTGTTTTCCCTTGCTTTTGCTTATTTAATCCGCTTTGACCTCAAGGCGGATTTTTCTTTGATTCAATCGGAATGGGAAATTCTTTCAAAATCTCTTTGGTTTTTTGTTCTCGTTAAACTCTTTGTGTTCTCGCTATTCCAAATTCACAAAGGACTAGTAAGGTACACATCCACAGAAGATCTAAAGCGAATTTTTCTCGCTGAGTTAAGCTGCACTCTGCTCTTTTTATTTGCAGGACTCATTCGGTTTTATCAACTAGATGGATTTTTCCTTTTTCCGATGTCGATATTGGTCATGGAATTCTTAGCTAGTGTCACGTTCATTGTTGGCGGAAGATTTGTTATCAAATTACTGTACTTAGAAACGATGAAGGACAAAGGACAGCAGGAGTCCGTCATCATTTACGGTGCAGGCGTATCCGGATTAATCACAAAACGCACCTTAGAGAAAGACACACGCAACCAACAAGTAGGAGTTGCATTCATCGATGACAATGAAAAACTCAGTGGTTCACGCATCGAAGGAATTAAAGTCTTTAGCACAAAACAATTATCCAAACTCAAAGAAGAATTTCAAGCAAACACCTTGATCGTTGCCATTCAAAATCCGAATGTAGAAAAACTTCAGACCGTATTAGATGAAGCCATTTCCTTGAAGATGGAGGTGCAAAAAGTACCCAATCCTAAAAGTTGGATCAATGGAACGTTCAGTTCAAGGCAATTGAAAAAAATCCGAATCGAAGATTTATTGGGACGTGAAATCATTGAATTGACGAATGAGGAATTAATGGAAGAACTCACCTCATCCACCATTCTTGTGACCGGTGCGGCCGGATCAATTGGCAGTGGACTCGTTCATCAGATTGCGCGCTATCATCCTAAAAAAATAGTTTTGTTGGACCAAGCAGAATCACCAATGTACGATTTGCAGTTTGACTTAAACCAACATTTCCCTAACCTACCCTTCGAAATCGTTATTGGAGATATTGCCAACGAGGTACGCATGCGCAAGTTGTTTCAATATTTTCGACCGGAAATTGTTTTTCACGCAGCAGCTTACAAACATGTACCCATGATGGAATTGAATCCAGCAGAAGCGATTCAAACGAATGTTGGTGGGACAAAATTACTCGCGGACCTTTCCATGGAAGTTCATGTGAAAAAATTCATCATGATTTCAACGGATAAAGCCGTGAATCCAACGAATGTAATGGGTGCATCCAAACGCATTGCGGAAATCTACGTGCAAAAAATGAATGAACAACAGAAAACGCAATTTATTACCACGCGTTTCGGAAACGTACTTGGTTCCAATGGCTCCGTTATTCCACTTTTTCAGAAGCAAATAGAAAATGGTGGACCAGTGACGATCACCGATGAACGTATTACGCGTTTCTTTATGACGATTCCCGAGGCTTGTCAATTGGTACTCGAAGCAGCAACCATGGGTAAAGGTGGCGAAATCTTTGTGTTCGAAATGGGGAAATCAGTAAAAATTGTCGATTTAGCGAAAAAGATGATTCAATTGTCGGGACTGGAAGTTGGAAAGGACATCGAGTTAGTATTCACTGGAATGCGTCCAGGGGAAAAGCTCTACGAAGAATTGCTTACCAACGAAGAAAATACGATACCCACTCATCATCAGAAAATACTTATTGCGAAGACACGCATCGAAAACAACACACAATTAGCGGCTATTCAAGCATTGATTAACTTGGCTGTACAGCAGGAAAACGAAGCAATTGTTACTCAAATGAAAAAGATTGTCCCTGAATTCATCAGCAATAATTCCGAATATCAAAAACTCGATAAATGATCTCTCCCGCGCGCATTTTCGTTCGACTAACAGATTTAGACATCCTCGGACACGTAAATAATGCCATTTACTTGACGTATTTCGAAATCGCTCGCATGCACTACTTTGCAGAACTAGTTGGCAAGGATTGGAATTGGATGGAAGAAGGCGTGGTTTTGGTAAAGAATGAATTAGAGTATCTGAAACCGATTGTTTTAAATGACATTCCATACGTAACTGTTGGATTAATCAAAATGGGAACGAAGAGTTTTACCTTAGGTTATGAAATACACGTGAACGATGTTTTAGTGACAAAAGGAAGCTCAACGCTAGTCGCTTTCAATTCTAAAAAACAATGCACGATTGAAATTCCGGAGAAAATGAAGGAAGCGATTCAAAAAATAGCGTAACTTTCAGATTGATACTAAACTCTTTAGCATGAAGCACTGCATGCTTTTCGTTATTTTACTGGGCTTTTTCAGCACCTGTTTTTCACAGGAGGAAAGTCCATGCGGGACTAGCATACGTAAATGTGATTACCGTAACCTTAAAAACTGTTACAACCTCTTGTCATACGATGACCAACGCAACATGTATGTGATGAAAAGGGATTTCTCCACACCCTACAACGGAACCTGTGTCACCTGTCATCAAAATGGAAATTTAGAAGAATCACTAAACATAGTCAATGGTTATCGCGATGGTATTGACACCTCCTATTTCCAAAATGGCTGCCGTCAATCCATACAAGCTTATTCCATAGGGAAACTAAATGGGAAAAGCACGGTTTATTTTGAGTCTGGACGCAAGGAACGAGAAATTAATCACGTCAATAATCTCTTGCAAGGAACGTATATTCTTTTCGATGACAACGAGGCCAATGATACTATTGAACTTCACACCTACAAAAACAATTTGATGGATGGAGTCCAAAAGTTCTATTACCTGGACTCGAAACTCGGCAAAATGGTTTACTACAAGGCAGGACTTCAAGATGGACCACACATCACCTATACCGATTCTGGAAAAGTAGAAATGCGCCTCAGTTATAAACAAGGGAAGAAAGATGGCAAATGGACCTATTACTATGAAAGTGGCAAAGAAGCCCATGTTGAAAATTGGTCCAATGGATTAAAAAATGGTGAATTTAAAACCGTCGATGAGAAAGGTATGATCTTACAACAATCCTTTTTCAAGAATAATATACCCGATGGAAAACACGTTGAATACTATCCTGACGGCAAACTAAAGTATCAAGCCACGTTCTCCAGTAAAGGTGAAAAACTCGAAGAATTCAGCATTGACCAATTTGGCGTGAAAACAGAACTCTACAAAAAACTGGAAAAACCTAAAAAAGGAGACCCGAAAAAAGCCGCTGAAATTTCCGATGAAAAAATAGATGACCATTAAATCCCACCTAGTAAGATCAACACACTCATTCCGCTTAAGAACACAGCAACCATCCACTTGACAAATCCATAAGATACTTTATTTAAGTACCTTTTTCCCAATATGGATCCAATAAAAGCTGAAATGGCTCCAAGAATTAAATAGGTTAAATTTAACTGCTTCCAATCCGTAGTGCTCGAGTAAATAGAAATTCTCGAAACATCGATGCACAAGGAAATCAGTACACTCGTCGCAACAAAAAGCTGCTTATCTATCGTTACTTTGGACAAGAAAGCAGAACGTAATGCACCTTGATGTCCTGAAAAACCTCCGAAAAACCCACTTAAGAGTCCACCTAACGGTAAAAAATACCTAGAATGGGAAAACGGGAAGCGAATGGACTTCCATTCAAAGACAACGAAGATAAGCATGAGTACTCCAATAAAAAAAGACAGATAACTGATGTCTTTTCCCTCCCAAATCGGCGATGTGTAAAAAATCCCGGCGTGTCCAACCCATGTCAATAAGCTCGCTCCCAATACCGCACCAATCAAGGCAGGAATTCCAAATTGCTTAAAGAGGGAGAAATCTAGGTGTTTCGACATCAAAGACATTTTGAAGATATTGTTCGCAAAATGAACAAGTGCTGTAGCCAAAACAGCGAGTTCTAACGGGAAATACAGGCTGAAAACGGGAAGTAAAATCGTCCCGAGCCCGAAGCCCGAAAAGAAGGTCGCAAAAGATCCGAGTAAACAAACGATGGCAATACTGATTTCACTTTCCATTTTGATTATTTTTGTTAAAAATAATAGGAATGATTGACTTTCGAAGCGATACCGTAACAAAACCAAGTGCAGCCATGAAGGATGCTATGTTTGCAGCCCCTGTTGGAGACGATGTTTTTGGAGAAGATCCAAGTATTATGGCACTGGAAACGTATGCAGCACAGTTGTTTGGCAAAGAAGCCGGACTTTTCTGTTCTTCAGGAACGCAGACCAATCAAATTGCGATAAATGTACATGTACAACCAGGTGGAGAGGTTATTTGTCACGAAGAAAGTCACATCTATAAATATGAAGGTGGCGGAATTGCAAAAAATAGTGGTGCTTCCGTTCGTTTATTAAAAGGCAATCGTGGACGCATTGATGCGAAAACAATAGAACAATGGATCAATCCACCCCTAGATGTGCATTTTCCCTTAACGCAACTGGTTTCCTTGGAGGATACCGCAAATCGTGGCGGTGGAGCTGTTTATTCCTTTGATAAAATACTTGAAATTAGAGCTCTTTGCGATTCGCTTGGACTCCCATTGCATTTAGACGGTGCTCGTGTCTGTAATGCGCTCGCAGTGAATCAAATGGATCCTGCTATCTATGGAGCCGCTTTTGATTCCATTAGTATTTGTTTATCAAAGGGACTCGGCGCTCCTGTTGGATCAGTGCTCGTTGGCTCGCGTGAGTTCATCCACAAAGCACGTCGCGTGCGCAAAGTAATGGGTGGTGGAATGCGTCAGGCTGGAATCATTGCCGCTGGTGGACTTTTCGCCTTAAAGAACAATCGGGAACGATTAACAGAAGACCATCGTCATGCGAAGCTACTCGAAGCAACCTTTTTAAAACAAGATTGGGTGGAAGACGTTCTTGGCGTTGAAACGAATATCGTTGTCGTTCAGTTAAAAAATGCCGCCAAACGGGATGAGATCCTGGCACAGTTTATGTCCTTCGGGATTCTCGCCATGGCTTTTGGACCGGGAATGCTGCGATTGGTGACACATTTAGATGTTTCTTCGGAGGATATTGATTTTACCTGCGAGAAGATTGGAATGATTTCAGAGTGAGAAACAGTCCGCCGCGGCGGAGAGAGCGAGAGCAATTAGCACATTAGCAAATTGGCACATTAGCACATTAGCACATTAAATTCGTTATGATGCAAAAAATACATTTCATTTTATTTCTACTGCTTGGACTCACTTCAATTTCATGGAGTCAAGATGATCCATGTAGTACAGACGATAAAAAAATCCGGAAACTATTAACAGAAGCACTTGCCGCGAATGATTTTACGAGTCAAACGAGTCAATTTGGCGAGCTCATGCGCAAATACCCAAATCACGCAGAAAGTTATTATTACTATGCACAATTGTGTTATAAGCAAGCAAGTTATAAGTTAAAAGCAGATCCAAATTCAGCCGAAGGAGAAGGACTTTTAAAGAAAGCCATCCTATTTTATCAAACCACCACTCAGAAATGTCCAAGTTTTCACTCCGATTGCTACTATTATTGCGGAAAGGTTTTATACAACTACGGTGAAGATGAAAAAGCCCTTCCGTTTTTAGAAAAATTCGTAATCTTTGACAGCATCAATCCGAGTGGAATTTCGGAAAACTACGCTACACAGAAAGTAGAAATCCAAGCCATCGTCGATGACCTCAAGTTTCAAAAGGAGCTTGTAGCAAATCCGGTACCCTTTATCCCGAAAAAAGTGGGGGGAGTCAGTTCTGAATTGGACGAATACTTCCCCATGATTTCTCCAGATAACGATTTGCTCTTCTATACGCGTAAGGTAGATCGCACCAATTTGGGTGACATCGCGACGAACATTCGCGAAGAGTTCACTATTTCAGAGCGTGGCGCATCAGATGTTCTTTACTCCGTTGGTTCTCCCCTACCTCAACCGTTTAACAACGGATCCTTTTACAATTACGGAACGGCTTCTTTGTCCGTGGACAATCGCGAAATGATCATTTGTGCGTGTAAAGTGGAGAAAGTCTACAACAAAGATTATTTGAATTGCGATTTGTATACAACATCCTATACCCGAAGTGGTCGTGGTGGAAATGATTTCAAGTGGACACCATTGATCAATATGGGTCCAAACATCAATACGAAGGACGGATGGGAAGCACAACCTTCACTTTCCGCAGACGGGAAATTACTTTTCTTTGCTACGCTTCGCAAAGGTTCGCGCGACAATGACATTTATTATTCGGAAAAACAAGCGGATGGAACCTGGAGTGCAGCAAAACCTTTTGATGTGGTAAATACAGCGGCGAAGGACAAAAGTCCTTTTTTCCATCAGGATGGAGAAACATTGTACTTCGTATCGACCAGCACGAAATCGCGCAAAGGACTCGGTGGACTAGATATTTTTTACATTCGTAAAGAAGGGGATAAATGGACCGAACCAAAGAATATTGGTTATCCCATCAATTCACCACAGGATGAGTTGGGACTTTTTGTGTCCACAAGTGGAAAAGTTGCTTATTTCTCCACCGCTAAGGATGGTGACTGGAACATTTATTCTTTTGACTTATATGAGGCTGCACGTCCAAAAGAAGTAGTCATTTTACGCGGAGAACTAAAGGATGAGGCCGGAAATGCCGTCAGCAACGCCAGCATTGACATCACCTACAATGAGACGGGAGAAACGGTTAATTTCAAGGTGAATGCAGAAGATGGGAAATATGCTGCGGTAGTGAAAGTGGACCAAAATCAAGACATTACGCTCTCCGTAAACAAAGAAAATTTTGCATATCAAGCACAAACCGTGAGCAGCGAACAGTTGCAAAATCGAAGTGAACGGCATGTGGAGGTCAAAACGATGCAAGTCGATAGCCTTGTTGCTGGTAAACCATATACGATTGCCGATATTTTGTATACAACGGATTCGTATGAATTAAACAAAAGAGCACAAGTCATTTTAACTGGCTTTGCGAAGTATTTACAGTCAAATCAAAACTTAAACATCCGCATCAACGGACACACCGATGATTTAGGAAACGAGGACAGTAATTTGCAACTATCGCAAGCTCGTGCGGAAGAAGTGAAGCGCTATTTAACAGATAAAGGGATTTCAGCCGATCGTATGACAGCTAGTGGCTTTGGGGAAAGCATGCCACGTGTACCCAATGAAGATGCTGAAAGTCGAGCGATGAATCGTCGCACGGAGTTCGAGATTGTTGAATAATGAACGTTTTAAAGTACGCAGGATTACAAATCCTGCGATGCAGTCCTGCGTCACGCAGGATTTACAATCCTGCGGTCTCAATCAAAAAAAATATGTATAAAAAAAGGGGATTCGATGAATCCCCTTCTGTATATTTTGCTGCAGCTTATGCAGTAAATTTCTTTTTCTCACGGATACGTGCAGACTTACCAGTACGCTCACGGAAGTAGAATATACGTGCTCTACGAACAGCACCTCTTTTCACGATGGTAATACCAGCTAAAAACGGAGAGTTCACTGGGAAAATACGTTCTACACCAATATTTCCTGACATTTTACGAACGGTAAACGTTTCTGTTGCACCATTTCCACGACGTTGTAAAACAACACCTTGAAACTGCTGGACACGCTCTTTGTTACCCTCCACAATTTTATAAGAAACAATTACGGTATCTCCTGCACCAAATACAGGCAAATCGTTTGCTACTGTTAGTTCTTTTTGAATTTCTCTAATAATACTCATTTCACAATTTTTTTGCCGTTCAAACAGAAACGGGGTGCAATATTAGTAATTTTTTCTGAATGCAACCATTTTTTACACAAATTTCTTCTTGATTTTTTCAATTTAAACGCTTTTTAAACAAAGATGGAATCACAAGAAAGAAAAACGATCAGCGGTCTAGCTATTATAGATACAAGGACATCAGCACAATAAGGAATAAGATGCAGCCATAAATAACATACAATTGCTTGTTGCTCACGTTGGAAATAGCACTGATTTTTGGTGGTGTTTTTGGTGGCATAATTGGTTCTGCTATTTCTTGATGTTGATTTTTCTCAACCGGAAGAAGTTCCTCCCATTGAAACACATGAATTTGACCAAAACGAACCTTGTCACCTTTCTTTAATAATTGGAATCCGTCGAGCCTTCTTCCGTTCACAAAGGTACCTTGTTCTGAACCAAGATCCGTGATAAAAACATTTCCTGATGTATCACAAAATAACTCTAGATGATAAGGTGCGACGTCAATAGACTCAATCACAAATTGATTGTCTCTTGCACTGCCAATACGAAGATGAATTTTATCCATGGTGTTCGTATGTAAATTCTGATCAAAGATACAAAAAGCACGTCAACTGTCCGCATTTCCAACAAAACAAAGACGTGTCCAATTGTATTGACAAAAAAAATAGCAATTCGTTAATAAGTTCCTGTGTGAAATTGTCGAACAAACCTCTACAACTCGTACTTTTATCTTTCAGAAAAATCGAATGGGAAAAATAATAGCGATAGCGAATCAGAAGGGTGGCGTAGGGAAAACAACGACTACCATAAATTTAGGCGGATGTTTAGGTGTGCTTGAATATAAAACCTTAATCGTTGATGCTGATCCACAAGCAAATTCGACATCCGGAACAGGCTTTGATCCAAAAACCGTACGAAACATATATGATTGTTTGGTGAATGGTCTTCATCCAAAGGATGTTATTTTACCGACAAACAATCCAAACTTAGATATTCTGCCTTCCCATTTGGATTTAGTTGGTGCCGAATTGGAAATGATTAACCTCCCGAACCGCGAGTATTTATTGAGAAGCACCTTGGAAAAAGTAAAGGATGATTATGACTTTATTTTAATCGATTGCTCCCCTTCTCTTGGATTGATTACCGTCAATTCACTTGTTGCTGCTGATTCAGTGATGATTCCAGTGCAATGTGAATACTTTGCCCTGGAAGGATTAAGTAAGTTGTTGAATACGATTAAAATCGTTCAAGGACGACTGAATCCTGCATTGGAAATTGAAGGAATGCTTTTAACGATGTACGATACCCGTTTGCGATTAGCGAATCAAGTCGTGGATGAAGTAAAAACACATTTCCAAGAATTGGTTTTCGATACGGTTATTCACCGAAACACCACCTTAAGCGAGGCTTCGAGTCACGGAACGACCGTCATCATGCACGACGCATCCTCTAAAGGATCTATTAATTACCTTAACTTTGCACGCGAATTGTTACAGAAAAACGATTTGACAAAAATTGGGAACGACGATAAAATAATTGAGATTGATCATGAGCTCTAATTCGAAAAAACAACCGGCATTAGGACGAGGACTAAGTGCCTTACTGCAAAATTCAGAGACAGATATCACTTCGATGAACGGAGCAACGGTTGGGTCTGTTTCCCTGATTGATATTCACCTCATTGAAGCTAATCCATTCAATCCACGCACACACTTTGAAAAAGAAGCCTTGGAGGAATTACGTCAATCCATTTTAACTCATGGCATCATTCAACCTTTGACCGTGCGTAAATTGGGACGTGATCGCTACCAATTAATTTCTGGTGAACGACGGTTTCGTGCCTCACAGTTAGCCGGATTAACAGAAGTCCCTGCATACATTCGTATAGCAAACGATCAAACCATGCTAGAAATGGCATTGGTGGAAAATATTCAACGCGAAGATTTGAATGCAATTGAAGTAGCCTTCTCCTATGAACGTTTAATCGATGAGTGCAAATTGACGCAAGAGCAATTGAGTGAAAAAGTGGCTAAATCGCGTTCACATATTGCTAATCACATCCGCCTTTTAAAATTACCAGCTATCATTCAAGCTGGCGTGCGTGACCAAGTGATTACGATGGGACATGCGCGTGCCTTATTGAGCATCACTGATGAAAAAGAACAATTAATTGCTTTTCAACAAATCATTGACGAATCCCTTTCTGTAAGGGCGGTAGAGCAATTAGTGAAACCAACAGCCAAAACAAGCACATCCAAGCCAAAAACAGAGAAAATCGGACTGAGCTCAAGCGAACAAGTTTTCACCTCCTTTTTAAGCGATAAACTAGGATCAAAGGTTTCCATTGATAAATCTGAAAGCGGAAAAGGAAAAGTTGTCGTTCATTTCTCCTCTGAAGTGGAACTGAATCGAGTGATGGCCTTATTAAAAAAATAATGTCTCGCCTACTCATTTTGTTTCTTTTGTCTAGCTTTTCAGCTTGGTGTCAGCCACTAGCAATCAAGGACTCCCTTTTTCCAGAACATAAGAAAGTGATGATTTACTCGGCGATTCTTCCCGGAGCAGGACAAGTTTACAACAGCATTCACCGGGAAAATGGTCCAAAACATGCGTTTTGGAAGGTTCCTTTGATTTATGCCGCTTTAGGCACAACAGGGTATTTTTTAACCGTCAACAATCAAACGCAAAAATCACTAAAATCAGAATACAACAACCGCATGAATAATGCGGGCAATTTAAATCCAACTTGGGCCGTTTATGATGATCAAGCTGTTTTAAGTTTGTATCAATCTTATTTAAACAAACGCGATATGTCGATACTGGGATGTGCCGCCGTTTATTTTATTCAAATTGCGGAAGCTGGTGTGGAAGCACATTTTTTACATTTTGATGTCACAGATAAACTATCGCTGCAAGCAAGCCCAATCATGTTAGGACCAAGTTCCGCAGGAATTCACCTGAAGTTTCAATTTCGTTAATGTGAAAAACGTATTTTTGTTCCTATGAAGATTGGATTGATTGGTTACGGAAAAATGGGACAGGCAATTGAAACGATTGCGTTGGAGCGTGGACATGAAATAACCGCACGTGTGAATCGTGATCATCCGATTCATGAAGTCAATTGGGAAGATGTCGATGTAGCCATTGAATTCACTCAGCCTGACCTTGCCGTTCAGCATATGGAAATCTGTATGAAAAACCATACTCCTATTGTCGTCGGAACGACCGCTTGGCAACAAGATTTACCGAAAGTCAATCAATTGGTTTCCGATTTAAATGGATCTTTGTTGCACGCGAGCAATTTCAGTGTTGGCGTGAACATTTTCTTTGAAATCAACCGAAAATTGGCGGAAATCATGAACCGTCATCCAGAATACACCGTGAGCATGGAAGAAATTCACCATGTACAAAAGTTAGATGCACCAAGTGGAACAGCAGTGAGTTTGGCAAACGATATTATCACATCACACGACGCGTATTCAACCTGGCAACTCTCTACAGATAACATAGTAAATAAAGCAATTTCCATTAACGCAGTGCGTGAACCGAATGTTCCAGGAACGCACGAGGTGAGTTACTCATCGGAAATTGACACAATTCGCATCGAACACATTGCCCATAACCGCAAAGGATTCGCCTTGGGAGCTGTTTTGGCAGCCGAATTCCTGTTTGGTAAAAAAGGAGTTTACACCATGAAAGACGTACTAAAATAAAGACATTATGAGTTTTTTCTATTTCTATTTATTGATTATCGTTCACCCGTATTTAGCGATGTGGTGGAAAAGTTTCCCGAAAGCGGGACACCAAGCTTGGGAAGCATTAGTTCCGGGATATAATTACTTCGTTGTGTTCAACATGACTTCCAAGAAACCGTGGTGGTCACTTTTATTGGTTTTCCCAGGTGTTCATTTGGCCATGTGGATGGTCGCAAACGTGAGTTATATTCGTCGCTTTGGATACTTCTCCTTTGCGGACACGCTTCAAGGAATTTTCTTCCCGTATTTGATTATGGCGAAGATTGCAAACACTGAAACAACCTTCGGGAATGAAACAAACTGGTCTAACTCTAGAGAAGTAGAAATTAGAAAATGGGGAGATCACATCGTTTTGTTCATGTGCTTACCTGTGGTTGGACATGTTCTCGCTTTAGGTTTTGACATGGTGAGTCGCGACAAGCCCGGAGAGAAAACACGTGTCAAAGAATGGGGTGATTCCTTTTTATGGGCATTGGTTGCCGCAAGTGTGATTCGCACTTATGTATTTGAACCGTTCCAAATTCCAACGGGATCCATGGAGAAAACGATGTTGGTAGGCGACTTCTTATTCGTAAACAAATTGGCGTATGGACCAAAAGTACCGGTTACTCCCCTATCCTATCCACTTGTACACAACATTGTGCCATTCGTGAACATTAAATCATACACGACCTTGGAGAAAGGAACGTACACGCGTTTACCTGGTTACCGTAAAATCAATCGAAACGATGTTGTTGTCTTCAATTATCCTTCAGGTGACACGGCGATTGTCGATCCACGTACGCCAAACGGACTCATGGGACATGATTACCACGGCATTGTGAATGAAGAAGCGCGTTATTTGTTCGAGTCCTCCGAGGAAATTCAATCTAAGGTAATGCAAATGAGAAACCTCCTACAACAACGAAATGTTTCCGCTGAACAAATTGATAGCACCATTGGATCGCAGATGTACAGTTTGTTCATTGAAACCCATGCACAATGGAAAAAGAAAGCCCGCGCTAAACTGGCTGCAGGAGAATTTCCTGGTGGACCGGAAGACCATGTCGGACTTCCTGCATCGCACGGTGGAGTTACATTCCGTCCAGTCGATAAGCGTGAGAATTACATCAAACGATGTGTTGGAATTCCGGGTGATGTTTTGCGTGTGGAGAATTCTGTGTTGTACGTGAATGGTTCGCCTTCCAAAGTGACAGAAGGACAATGTTTGAAATATACCGTAGAGAAAACAAAGGTTCAATTTCCATCGGACCGTGAAATGTTGACGCGATATGGATTAGAAAATGCTCCTGACGGAACACGTACCGATTTCGAATCCCGTGAAGCGGATGTGTATACTTTAACACTGACCAAAAGTGAAAAAGCTCGCATTGAAAAGGACTTCCATATTAAGCTTTCTCCTTTCTTGATGCCAGCATATCGTCACAAGAAAGGATATGTTCCTACTTCCATGGAACGCATTGCCAACCTGAGCTACTTCCCGAAAGACTTCAACGTGAATAACACGCCAACAGACTTTCAGGAGTTTCAAGTTCCAAGAAAAGGACAAACCATTCAATTAACTGCGACAAATATTCCTTGGTACCGACGCATCATTACGGCGTATGAAGGACATCAGTTGAAAGAAACAAAAGCTGGGATTTTCATTGACGGTAAGAAAGTAACGAGTTATACATTCGCCTTAAACTACTATTGGTTAATGGGGGATAACCGCTACAATTCAGCCGATTCACGTGTTTGGGGCTTTGTCCCAGAAGATCACATTGTTGGAAGGGCTTCACTTGTTTGGTTCTCCAAAAGCTCATATATGGGAATCCGTTGGAACCGCATCCTGAAGATGATTGATTAATGACTGTTTTTCCAACAG
>CAIOSO010000019.1 GCA_903860985.1 uncultured Flavobacteriales bacterium | reverse complement strand
TGTAGTCCTTCGGTTTTGAGAAATGCTGTGTAAATCGGTAGCTCGATAAAAGCAGTCCTTCGCACAAAGCGAATAAGGCAGCATTGTTCGAGCCAATGAGCTGTATTACCTCTTCCGATTCGCAAATCAGGCCTTCTATCGTATTTCCTAATACGCGAATTTCCTCCGCTTTTTGATCTGTTTTCACGAGGAATGTAAATCCTTCAGGACTTTTGAAATAGTCAAACTTCTTTTCATTGGCTTGAAAAGCAGCAATCGTTTTCGCTGTTAAACCGGAAACCTCCGTAGCGTTGGAATCGATCAAATATATGTTGGAAGCGCAATCGCTTGCTTCGCTGGAATGTTTGAGTTGAATCATGATTCGAATTTTTACAAAGGTAGTAAGTTATCTTGCTTAGGAATGAAAAATATCATGTCCATAATCTTCTAGAAATCGGTCGATTGCTCTCGGAATTGGATATTGGTGCAAATCTTCCAATTTTACATGTGTTCCATCATCGCGATTTGTTGAAATACGAACAATAAAATGGCAAAATAAATGTTGATGTGATAATACGTGTTTGTACTCTTTGGACTGAAAACTGGGCATTACTTCGGACAAATAGCGCTCTTTTTCCTCTGGGTCTTGAAATTCTTTCAAAGGAAATTGGTATAAATGCTGCCAGATATCTTTTTCATTTCTTTTTTCAAGCAGCACCCACCCATGTTTAGGCTGAAGGATTTCAAACACAAAATACCTTTGTCGAACCGACTGCTTTTTCAATTTTACCGGAAGATCTCGAACGGTCTTTTCGGAAAACGCGAGGCAATAAACAGAGATTGGACATTCCCCACACAAGGGCTGGGAAGGTTTACAATGCAATGCGCCGAATTCCATCATCGCTTGATTAAACAATCCAGGATTCTTTTGATCTAGTAGCTCATTGGCGAATTTCTCAAAATCTTTTTTTCCTTGCGTGGAATTTATGGGAACGGACCAATTGTTCAAGCGACTTAGTACACGGAAAACGTTTCCATCGAGAACAGCATGTGGTAAATCAAAAGAAAAGGAAGCAATCGCAGCGGCAGTGTACGGACCAACGCCTTTCAGCTTCAATAAGCTTGCGTGACTTTCTGGAAATACTCCGTCAAATTCTGCCACAATCTGTTTTGCAGTGCGGTGTAAATTCCGCGCTCGACTATAATAGCCAAGTCCTTGCCACAAAGTTAAAACGACTTGTTCATCCGCATTTGCCAAGTCATACACTGTTGGAAAAGCTTCAATAAAACGAAAATAATACGACATTCCTTGTTCAACTCGTGTCTGTTGGAGGATGATTTCGCTGAGCCAAATAAAATAAGGATTCCTTGTTTCGCGCCATGGAAGGGCGCGTTTATGGACGTGATACCAGCTACTTATTTCACGTTGAATTTGGTTCATTTGAAAATTTTTGAGAAAAAAAAGACGAAAATTAACAATATAAAGTTTCTGTGATATACTTTTGCACCGCATTAAAAATCAATTAACATTAAGAAAATATGACTAAAGCGGATATCGTAGCAGACATTGCAGAAGAAACAGGATTGGAAAGAAACGAAGCCCTTAGAGCAGTTGAGGCCTTTATGAACTCAATTAAATCGTCTTTGGCTAAAGGTAATAATGTCTATTTAAGAGGATTTGGTAGCTTCGTAGTGAAAGAACGCGCTCAGAAAACGGGACGTAATATTTCCAAAAACACGACGATTATCATCCCAGCACACAACATCCCATCTTTCAAACCATCAAAAGTCTTTATTGATGAGGTGAAGAATAAGGTTAGCGTGAAATAAGATTTCCATATTTCAAAATTTTATTTAACTTTGCACTCCCTTTTTAGAGGGGGTGCATTTTTTTTGGATTGAAGTAACACTAAAATATATATTATGCCAAGCGGTAAAAAAAGAAAAAGACATAAAATGGCTACGCACAAGCGTAAAAAACGTCTTAGAAAAAATCGTCACAAGAAGAAGAAGTAATATCTTCTTATATTTGAGAAGAAAAGGGGGCTCATTGATTTCTTTCAGTGAGCTTTCATTGTTTCATCCTGTAAACTTCTAATTGTGAACCTAGAACTCGTTGTCGATACCAGGTCAAATGGAATTTGGATCGCTTTGTTGCGGGACGGCAAATTAATTGAATTACACGAAGATCGTGGAAATTCAGATTTTGCTGTTGGCGACATCTATTTGGGAAGAGTACGTCGTGTAGTTCCTAGTTTAAATGCAGCTTTTGTTGATGTTGGATACGAAAAAGATGCCTTTTTGCATTACCTGGACCTTGGTCCTCAGTATCATTCGCTTTCTCGATTTGTTAAAGAATCGATGCAAGGAAAACAAAATGTCGCAGACCTGCAATATTACAAACTAGAGAAAGACATTCAAAAAGACGGAAAAATTAGCAATGTACTCTCTTCATCGCAACCCATTTTGGTGCAAGTTGCGAAAGAGCCTATATCCATGAAAGGACCTCGCTTGAGCTCCGAAGTGACGCTAGCCGGACGTTATATCGTACTTGTACCCTTCGCAGATAAAATATCTGTGAGTCAAAAAATCAAAGATTCTTCCGAAAAGGACCGCTTAAAGGACCTAATGGAACGCATCAAACCGAAAAATTTTGGTGTCATTATTCGAACAGTGGCTGAAAATAAGTCTACAGCAGACTTAGAAACAGACCTTCAAAATTTGTTGGAAAAATGGCGCGGAATGCACGCAAACTTAAAAGGAATTCAACCTCCTCGTCGTGTATTAGGTGAATTGAATACGACCACTTCTATTCTTCGTGATTTGTTGAATGGAAACTTTACCAATATTCATGTCAATGATCCAGCTTTAGCTTTGGAAATGAAGGAATACATTTCATCCATTGCACCTGGACGCGAGAAAATCGTTCGTAACTACGATGGTAAAATTGACATTTTTGAACGCTTTGCCATCAATAAGCAAATCAAAGCCCTGTTCGGTAAAAAAGTACCATTACCAAGTGGTGGATACTTGATTATTGAGCACACGGAAGCCATGCACGTCATCGATGTCAACAGTGGAAACCGTAAAGGTGCCGATGGACAAGAATCCAATGCGCTTGCGACAAACATGGAAGCTGCGGAAGAAATTGCACGTGTCTTGCAACTGCGCGACATGGGCGGTATCGTTTGTGTGGATTTCATCGATATGCACGAAAAAGAAAACAACAAAATTCTCTTCGAAAAAATGAAGGAATTTATGAAGTCTGACCGTGCAAAACACAACATGATTCCTCCGTCAAAGTTCGGTATCATTGAGATTACACGTCAACGTGTTCGTCCAGAAACGGACATCGAAACTTCGGAAACGTGTCCAACATGTAACGGAAGTGGCGAAGTTACAGCAAGCATTCTTTTCTCGGAAGAAATCGAAAATAACCTAAGTTATTTATTGAATGACCGCAAAGAAAAAGGAATTACCTTATTGGTTCACCCGTACTTGGAAGCATTCTTTAAAAAAGGACTCATCAGCAAACAATGGCGTTGGTTCTTTAAATACAAACAATGGATTCCGGTTCGTGGCTTGACTGCTCATCATTTATTACAATATTCCTTCGTGAATAAATCCAAAGAGGAAATTACCTTGTAATGATTCCACCTGCTTTTTCACGGGAGCAAATCATCTTTAAATTAGAAGCCTTTTGTGCTTATCAGGAACGCTGTACCCAAGAAGTTCGAATGAAACTCGATCGCTTGGGGGCGGACGAATCCTTGTGCCTCGAAGTCATCAAACACTTAAAAGAAAACCGCTTCTTAGATGATAGGCGCTTCGTTCAAGCATACGTTCAAGGTAAACTACGTATCAAAAAATGGGGACGCCAGAAAATCAAAGCAGCACTCTTTCAAAAACGCATTGATGCTAAATTGATTCAAGAAGGGATTTATTCCTTTATCTCCGATGAAGAATACCAGCAAGTAATCGAATCCTTAATCGAACGTAAAAACCGGGAGCTTTCCAAAGAAAAAAACGCCCAAATAAAAAAGCAGAAACTGATGAGGTTCCTGCTTTCAAGAGGTTTTCAATACGATGAATTTTCTTCCTTGAATTTGGATTAATTCGGTTTGATAATAGCCGTCGCTCCAGTTACCCAGTTCGCTGGACCACCAGCCTCGTAGCCTTTTTGACCCAATTGCGTAAAGTTTACTTTTCCGTCTTTTAATTGATCCGCTGTGATAAACCAACATGTTGGATAGCCACGTACAGCAAATTGCTGCTGTAACATGCGGTTTTGTGTTTTCACTTCTTCTGTTTGAATGTTCGCTTTAGGGAAATCTACTTCCACTAAAATCACGTTGTCCTGTGCCCATTTTTTAAACTCATTTTGCGTAAACACTTCTTTTTGAAGCTTCACACACCATCCACACCAGTCAGAACCAGTAAAAAACAACATCATTGGTTTGTGTTCTTTGTTTGATAAGGCAATGGCTTTGTTTAAATCGGTATGCCAAACCAAGTCTTCTTTTGCAGATTTTTGTGCAATTGAACTAAGACTAGTTAGAAATAAGAAGGATAATATCGCAATCGTTTTCATAGTTTTTTCTTTAAAATTAGTAATAATTGGCGCTTCGTCCAAAAACCGTGCAAAAGTTTTACATCTTTTTTTTTCATGCTGGTTTGAAGAAAAACGATATATTCGTCTACTAAAACCTAAGCTTATGAGATCACTTATACTATTATCTTGTCTATTCAGCTACTTATCTTTCTTTGCACAAACACCCACTCAAACCGTTCGGGGAAAGGTCTTTGACAGCGAAACGAAGTTTCCCTTAAATGCGGTAAAAATATCCATCGAAGTAAATGATGGAAAAGTGTATCGCGCCTTATCTACCATAGATGGAAATTGGGAAATTGGGAAAGTTCCTGTTGGAAAATATGAATTGAATGTGAATTATTCGTTCTACGACAGCAAGTCTATGACCATCGAAGTAAGTTCTGGACGTGAATTAATCCTCCAAATTCCCTTGCAAGAAAAAATATCTGAGCAAAATGAAGTGAAAGTCCTGACGAAGAAACACGGCGAAGTCATCAATGAAATGGCCTTACTCTCCGCTCAACAATTTAGTGTCGCAGAAACAAACCGTTATCCTGGATCTCGCATGGATCCTGCGCGCATGGCTTCAAACTTTGCGGGAGTAAATGGTGCAGATGACTCGCGAAACGACATCGTCGTTCGTGGAAATTCTCCACTTGGTGTGATTTACCGCGTGGAAGGAATCGATATTCCCAATCCAAATCACTTCGCCATTGCAGGGAGTTCTGGCGGACCTGTTTCCATCATCAATAATAAGATTTTAGGAAACTCCGATTTCTTTATGAGTGCCTTTCCAGCAGAATATGGAAACAGTACTTCGGGAGTGTTCGACCTAAAATTGCGCAACGGAAACAACAAGCAACATGAGTTTACAGGCCAGTTTGGATTCCTCGGAACAGAATTCCTAGCGGAAGGACCACTTTCGAAAAACGGAAAATCCTCGTTCTTAGCCATGGGACGCTATTCAACCTTATCGCTGTTCCAATCCTTGGGTATTCAAATTGGAACTTCGGCCATTCCTATTTATGGTGATGGTGCGTTTAAATTTAATTGGCAGCTAAAAAATGGTGGACAACTTTCCTTGTTTGGCATAGGTGGCGCAAGTAACATTGCGATTAAAATATCCGATAAAACGGCGTATTCCCAAGAATTTTATGGAGAAGGAGACCGCGACCAGTATTTTGGAACGTCTATGTATACAACAGGTTTGAACTACAAGAAAACGCTCAACGAAAAAACATACATTTCTTCTACCTTGGCTTTCTCTCAAGAAGAACAACACACGAATCATGATTACTTGAAAGGACGTCGAGTAGATACACTCACTCAAACGATTAAATTCGATTCCCTTTACGCGATGATGGCTTACAAATACACAATCCGCAAATTATCAAGCTACACGGCAGTAAATCACAAAATCAACAAGCAACACCTCCTGAAAGCTGGAATTATCTTGGATGTCATGAACATGAATTTCTTAGATTCTTGTTTGAGTGATTTGAATGATCAAAACACATGGAAAGTACGCTGGGACTACCAAGGTACGGCGGCCTTAATTCAACCATTCGTGCAATGGAAATGGCGCATCAATGAAAACATGGACTTCTCCGCTGGACTTCACGCGCAGTATTTTACCTTATCGAATAGCATTAGTCCATTGGAGCCGCGTGTGGGATGGAAATACCGCATGAAAGGCAACCAATCGATCTTTGCTGGTGGAGGCTTGCACAGTCAGACGCAACCGTATTACACCTATGCTTACCACGTGACGCCAAATTCACCAAACAATCCAGCGAGCAACATGCACCTCGGATTCACGAAAAGCATTCACTCAGGAATTGGTTATGAGAAGTCTTTCAACAAAGGATTCAACATCAAAACAGAAGCGTATTACCAACACTTGTACAATGTGCCGGTATCCATTGCGCCATCTTCCTTCTCGATGATCAACGTGGGATCAGGATTCTCTCGCTTGTTCCAAGATTCCTTGCAAAATACCGGAACGGGATATAATTATGGCTTGGAATTAACGGTTCAGAAATACTTCGACAAATCGTTCTTCTTCTTGTTTACGGGATCCGTATTTGATTCTAAATACAAAGGAAGTGACAACATCGTTCGCAATACTTCTTATAACGGAAACTACGTGGTGAATTTATTGGCGGGAAAAGAATTTAAAATCAATGCGAAAAACACCATTGGAATTGGATTCAAAGTAACGAGAGCTGGTGGAAAACGCCATGGACTTGTAGATATTGCTGCCACCAATGCTGCAAAAGAAATTCTATTCAAGGATAGCGCCTTCAACGATTATAAATTCAAGGATTACTTCCGCATGGACCTGAAAATCAGTTGGAGAAAAAATGCGGATAAGGTAACGCATGAAATTGGTTTGGACTTAGTAAACTTGTTAAACACAACGAACCTATTGAGTTTAACCTACAATCCGGCGATTTTACCACAAGACATCGCGAATCCAAATTACCAACCGTATAGCCAAAATAAACAACTTGGATTCTTGCCTATTTTCTACTACAAAATAGATTTTAAAGCCACTAGAAATAAGTGAAATCGAAGGAACTTGGCATTTTAATTGACAAACACCATTATTCAGAAAGCAGTAGCATCCTGAATTTTTATACGCTTGAAAAGGGATACGCAAGTTTCATTTTCAAAGGAGTCAAGAAGAAAGGCAAGTCCTTGAATCAATTGGGCTTATACGAAATAAGCTATTTTAAAAGACCGGAAAGTGAGCTGGGCATCATCCAAACCATGGATTATGCCTGGACTCCTTCCCACCTCTACACGCAGCCACAGAAAGTCATGCTGGTCTTTTTCATGGCGGATGTACTCAAACAAACCATCAAGCAGCAAGGACCAGATCCACAGTTGTTCGAATACGTTCAAGCGCAACTCATCGACTTAGAAACCCGAACAGATGACTTTATTTTCCCCACGCAGTTCTTGGCTCAATACATGCAATTCTTGGGTTATGCACCACTTTTTGGTGAAGAAGACGCGAGTGCTTTCGACATCGAACGCGGCATGTTTACCAATACACCAAGCGGAAGTAAATACGTGCAGGATCCAGCGGCATTGTCCTTTTTGAAAGCACAGTTTTTAAAAGAAACGACAGAAAACTATCCAAAGGATGTCGTACGAAAAGGCTTAGAAGTTTTGGTGAATTACGCCGAACTTCACCTGCCAAATTTCAGTTTGAAAGTAACGATGGAAGTGATTCGCGATACGCTGTATGCTTGATTAACGCTTGCGTGCGAAGAAATCTTTAAGTAACTGCTGACATTCCGCTTCCATGATGCCATTTGTGACCAAAGTCGCCGGATGATACAAGGATTTTTCTTGGAGTCCTGCACCGCGACGGTCATCTCGTGCGCCAAAAACAACTTTGTCGATTTGTGACCAATACAAGGCACCAGCACACATGCAGCAGGGTTCTAAGGTCACGAACAAGGTACATTCCTTCAAGTACTTTGCACCCAAATATTGTGAGGCAGCGGTGATTGCTTGAATTTCCGCATGTGCCGTAACATCCGTCAACTTCTCCGTTAGGTTGTGACCTCGTGCAATGATTTGATTCTTGCAGACAATGACAGCTCCCACGGGAACTTCGTCTTGATCGAAGGCTTTTTGAGCTTCCAAATAAGCCTGTTTCATGAAATATTGGTCGTTGAACGGATCTAGCATAGCACAAGATTAGTAACAATCTCCTTAACCCACAAGCGAATGTTTAGAAGAATTTTAAGCTTTCTGTTGTTTCAAGCGCCCTTCTTTTTACATTCGGAGATGAAAATGTTGGACCTCATTATTTTACTTCCACTCATCTACGGAGCCTACAAAGGCTACAAACGTGGATTCATCATGTCTTTGTTCATGTTGTTAGCAGTTATTGTTGGGTTATATGCGGCCTTTCATTTCACGGATGTCATCGTTTCCTACGGACAAGAACACTTTAAATGGACAAGCAAGTACATTTCCCCCATTACATTTCTCAGTTTGTTTTTAGTGGTTGGAGCAGGTGTTTATTTTGGTGGAAAAGTACTAGAAAGTGTCATCAAGTTAGCAAAATTGTCGGTCTTGAATAGTTTAGCTGGCGCCTTGTTGGGCTTGCTGCAATGGACCTATTTCGTTGGAAGTTTGTTGTTGATGCTGATTTCTTTTGATCAAAAAGAAACGATCATCTCCAAGGAAACGAAGCAGCATTCCCTGATTTTACCGGTGATGACAAGCGTGCTCCACGGCTCCATTCCAGGAGTTAGTTCCAGTACACTTTTTGAATTTTACGAAACACAAATTAATCCACCGAAACATGAAACACCTTAAGCTCTTTCTCTTTCTTTTATTCGTTCAGCAGTTCAACGCACAAGGTATTTTAGATCGAAAAGAACCAAAGAAAGTGGTCAAATCTGGACCCTACCTCGGCATTCAAAGTGGACGATTTTATGCCGGTGAAGTTGGCATCGAAAAACAATGGAAACGTTCCGATAAATTCCTCGAATCAACGACCAACGCGCTCCACATGGGCGTCAATTACTCCTACGATTTCTCTAACTTCAATCCAATTTTAGGCTACGACCTTGGCTTCTGGCACAAAGAAAACACCGTCGGACTCACCTACGGAATGAACTTCTGCATGCGCACTAATTTTGACCAGTACCGCGTGGGTATTTGTCCTACAATTGGCATCAAAATCCTCCAATTCCACATTCAAACCGGTTATCATTTGTTGGCGCCTTTCAACCGCAACAATGCTTCCTTCGATGCGAACACCATTTTCTTGAGCGCGCGCTTTTTAATTGTGAATGAGCGAGAGAGGAAATAGGGGAAATAGGTGGCTTTCGATTCCCTCGAATACATGAGCCATAATTAATGAAATCCATTTATCTTTGATGAAACTCATAGAATATGAATCAACTTGGATCTTTTGTTTTTTGTTTGTGCTTTTTGTTTCTTTCTCTTCGAAATGATAAACTTTTTGCTCAATTAACAATTAACGCAAATCCTGGAACACCCGTTTGTTTAGGCACATCTGTTACGCTCACTGCATCTGGAATTGTAGGTGCAACATATAGTTGGTCTCCCGGTGGAGCCACAACATCAAATATTACTGTGGCGCCAAATTCAACTACGACTTATACTTGCACAGCGATTTCTGGAGGAGTTTTTACAGCGAGTTATACACTAACAATGAATCCATCTCCGATTTCCAACGCCGGTTTAGATTTCACGAAAACATGTGTGTCAAATCCAACTGGAGCAACAATCGGAACGTCAGCAATTGCCGGGAACACCTACGCTTGGACACCAACTAACGGTTTAAGTTCATCTACGATTGCTAATCCAACAGCAAACCCTTTGTTTAACACGACTTATACACTGACCGCAACAAATAC
>CAIOSO010000018.1 GCA_903860985.1 uncultured Flavobacteriales bacterium | reverse complement strand
TGCACAAAAAAAGACCGACCCGTCCAAAAACGGTCGAGCGGGATTCGATTATTTTGTAGGTATTGTAGGTAGTCCTTCGGTTATTGAAGATATAAGATGGGACGACAAACAACTGACAGATTTAAAAGAACTGGGCGTAAATATGCTCCAGTTGAGCATAGCATGGGGTGGAAAACCCGATAACGAAGTAATCAATCTCGAAGATTTGGACGATAAGGTGCAGATTGACAAATGGAAATTCCGAATAGCTCAATGTAAAAAACATGGACTCAAAACCTTAGCGCACTTTGGTATTCCACGCGTTTTGAACGCTAATCCGGTAAAGCCAGCTTGTATTTCTGACCCTGAAGTACAACAGAAATACGTTCAAATGATGAAAAAGTTTATGGTCACTTTTCCGGAAGTGAACGATGTGTTGATTTACACGTACGACCAGCAAGCCTGGATTTGCAGTGAGTTTGGTCCATGTCCGCGTTGTTCGGGTATTCCTATCAGCGATCGTTTGCCTAATTTTATCAATATGTTGAAGAAAGCCATGCAAGAATCCCGTCCGGGAGTAAAAACAATGCTCTGGTGGAAACCATGGGAACTCTCCAAAGGACAAACAATAGATATAGTGAAAAAAATTGATGCCGATGGTTTTGGTTTAATGCTGAATTCTTCGACCAGCAACGAAGTGTATCCTTTCAACGATGGATCTTTGAAATCGGATTTAGGCATAAAACGGTTGGTGCAAAATGCTTACGAGCGGAATATCCCTGTTGTGGGTGAATTTGACCATACGCTTTACAAAGGATTGTATCAAATTGACGATTATTTTCCACGTTTGATTTACGAGCAAATGGCCGGATGGAAAGAAATTACCGGTGTGGTAGGTGTAAAAGAATATTATGGTTTTGCTCCTTCAACCTATTCGGTAAATTATGCCATGCTTCATGCCTGGATGAAAAATCCGAATGCAACAGTAGATGAATTGTTGAACCAGATTGCAGCTCCTTACGGTAAAAAAACAGCTCCAATTATGATAAAGGCATGGGAATATGTGGCTCAGGCAGTGGAGGCATTTCCGTGGGATGTTACTTATTTGATTGGTCCTATGGGATTAGATAAAGGAGAAAATGGTGAGCACAGCTGGGATTTTGTGAAAATTATCAATGGCACCTGGGATACACCAATTTGGGAGTCGAACCGCAGGGCAAATTTTATGCTGACCGACTCAAAAACAGCTCACCCATGGATATTTGAAGATACCGGTTTGCGGTTAGAAGACGCAGCGCAACTTAATTTCAAAGCTGTTGAATTCTTCAATCAGGCAATTGCTCAAAACGAAAGTAAGGTTGAAGATATTACTAAACAAAGAGATTTTGTACAGCACACAGCACGCTCTTTAAGGGGGAAAAGCATTCATTACGCACTAACAATTGCCGCACAGGATGCTCGAACAGTGGCTTATGACAAAGCGCAGTTCGAAAAGGTGTGTGCCCGTATAAAAAGGCTGTTGGAACTCGATGTAAATAATGGTTACAAATTGGCGGCTGTAAAATTGGAAGAGTTTAATAAAAATCCAAAAACGTGGTTGGAGAAAAATTTCAATCCGCTTACTTATAAGTCTGAAGCAGAACCAAACTGGAGTAAATGGATTGCTCCCTGATATAATTGAAAGGTTGATAATTGCTTAATAAATTTCAAAATGAACAGGTTTCTTATTCCGGTTTCGGTATTGTTCTTTTCAGCATTGGTGAATGCTGAAAAGAAAGCACAACCTAACATTCTGTTTTTGTTGAGCGACGATCAGCGCTGGGATTCACAAGGCTGTTTTGGAAACAAAACAGTAAATACACCCGAGATTGACCGATTGGCACAGGAGGGAATAAAATTTACAAACTCTTTCGTGACTTTTTCGGTATCGGCTGCAAGCCGGGCTGTTATTCTCACCGGCATGTATTCCCGTTCGCGTTCCAATGGTGCGGATGATTTACCGGCAATTTGTACACCGGAGAATTGGGAAAATACTTTTCCTGCCTTACTAAAAAAGTACGGATATTATACCGGATATATTGGTAAATGGGACATTGGAGTGGGTGAAGATGGGTTTCAACATGGAATGAATTTATTTGATTATTGGGGAGGCGATCGTTGGCATGGCAATTACTGGCACGAAAAGGATTGCAATTTTGTGACCAACGATGGAATAGATCATAAAAAAGAAATCAGGTGTACGTGTGTGACCGGAAATGCCTGGGATGCTTCGCTTCCGCGAACCGGAAATCAAAACATGAAAAATCCGCTGCATACCGATACCGAAGTTGTGCCATTAAAAGTAAAAACTTTTTTGGAATCGAGAGACAAGCAGAAACCTTTCTTTTTGCAGGTTTCGTTCAGGTCGCCAAAAGATCCGTGGTCTGATTATCCAACTGAAGTAAAAGATTATTATACCGATGATTCTATTGTAATATCACCTACAGCGAATTTGCAAAATGCATTGTCACAGCCGGAATTTCTTCAAAAATCAATGGCTGCAAACCATGCAAGAAATTTACTGAGTGCAAAAGGATTGTTGGAGAATGAAATACGTAAGCATTATCGGTTGGTAACGGGTATTGACATTGCTATTGGCAAACTCCGAAAAATATTGACAGCGCAAGGCATTGAGAATAATACCATTATCGTATTTGCTTCTGATAATGGCGCTTTTTTGGGAGAACATGGTTTTTGGGGTAAATGGCTGCCTTACGAAGAGTCTATGCGCGTTCCCCTGATAATTTATGACCCACGCATTAAGAAAGAAAGCGGTGGAAAAACTGTTGACGAAATGGTGTTGAATGTGGATTATGCGCCTACTTTTCTCGCATTTGCAGGCATAAAAACACCACGGTATATGCATGGAATGGATATTGGTAAGTTAATGGCAAATAAAAAGTCATGCTGGAGAACTGACTGGTATTATGAACACAGCTGGACTGCCAAAAGTCTTGGTTCAACGGTAACACCAATTGTTCCATCAGAAGCTGTCAGGACAAAAGAATGGAAATATATTTTATTCCCAAATCAGCAAGTAGAACAACTCTTTAATATTAAAAATGATCCATTTGAAACGGTTGATTTAATCGCTAATCCATCGAATAAAAAGATGTTGGATAAGCTTAGAGGAAGAATGAATTATTATAGAAAATTATACGTAAAAAAGTAAGTTGAAAATTCGCAACATTTGAAAATTGAAAAACAACATAAAACTAATGAAAACTAAAGTAGGATTATTTGGGATTGGATTAGATACTTATTGGGATCAGTTTGATGGTTTACTTGACAATTTAGTACGCTATCAAAGTTTTATCCATGATAAAATAGGCAAATTAGGTGTTGAAGTTGTGGATGCGGGCATGGTTGACAATCCAATCAAAGCCCGAGAGGCGGCGGACTTTTTGAAGGCAAATGATGTTGAAATTGTTTTTTTATATGTTTCGACCTATGCATTATCATCCACCGTATTGCCCATAGCGCAGAAGTTAAAGGTTCCAATTATTATCCTAAATCTCCAGCCGGTTGCCGTGCTTGATTATGACAAGTTCAATCAATTAGGCGACAGAGGTAAGATGACAGGTTTTTGGCTTGAAAATTGCCAAGCTTGTTCCGTCCCTGAAATTGCAAGCGTGTTTAATCGTTCCGGCCATAAGTATGATTTTGTTACTGGTTACCTTCAAGATGAGGAGGCTTGGCAGGAAATTGAAACATGGATTGAGGCATCAAAAGTATCCGTCGCTATGCGACATAATCGCTTAGGAATTTTGGGGCATTATTATGGTGGCATGCTTGATGTTTACACAGATTTGACAAAACAATCCGCCGTATTTGGAACTCATATTGAAATGCTGGAAATGTGTGAATTGAAAAAATGCCGAGATGAGGTAACTGACATTGAGGTGGAAGCTAAAATTTTGGAGTTTCATCATACGTTTGATGTGTCGCCCGAGTGCGAAGCGTATGAAATTGAGCGTGCAGCAAAAACGTCAGTGGCCTTAGATAAGTTGATAGAAAATCATCATCTAGGCTCAATGGCTTATTATTATGAAGGTGAAAGTGGCAATGAATATGAAAATATAGTCACCTCTGTTATTGCCGGAAATACCTTGTTGACCGGACGAAATATTCCCATAGCAGGGGAATGTGAAGTGAAGAATGCGCAAGCAATGAAAATCATGGCTGAATTTGGAGCCGGGGGTTCTTTCTCAGAATTTTACTTAATGGATTTCAAGGATGATGTCATACTGCTTGGCCATGATGGTCCAGCGCATTTTGCCATTGCAGAGGGTCCAGTAGGCTTAGTCCCGCTTCCTATGTATCACGGAAAGCCTGGCAAAGGATTATCGATTCAAATGACAGTAAAACATGGCCCAGTCACTTTGCTTTCTGTGGTGGAAGGGAAAAACGAAGTGTTTCTTTTAGTTGCTCAAGGGGAATCGGTTGAGGGTCCCATTCTCGAAATTGGCAATACGAATAGCCGATATCGTTTTTCCATAGGTGCGAAACGATTTATGAACGAATGGTCGAAACAAGGACCTGCCCATCATTGTGCGATTGGAGTTGGACATATTGGAAATAAAATTCAAAAACTGGGACAGATTTTAGGCATTGAAGTGGTGACGATTTGTTAAGCCTGTAGAGGAACGCAAAGTGCGTACTTGAAAAATGGCAGATTATTTAATGAGGTACGATTTTTATTTTGGTTCAATATTTTCGAATTTTTCGCCTTATTTATTGGCTTAAAAATTTACAATACTACGTTAAAAAAACACCCAAAAATTAGCTGATTTTTGGGTGTTTTTTATTTGAATGATGCAAACAAAGTTTAAATAAATAATTGAAATTGAAGGGTCAATGTGCTCAATCGTTGGCCCGAAATCAC
>CAIOSO010000017.1 GCA_903860985.1 uncultured Flavobacteriales bacterium | reverse complement strand
TCAAATGTTGTTGGGGAAAGTTTTTGAAGACAAATCTACGGATGAATTTATCCATCAGTACGACAATGCAAAACGTTGGAAAGCGCGTAACACGGCACTAGCGCGAGTGGCAAATATCCCAGGAGAAAAATCAGCTCGATTATTGGCAGATGCACTGAAAGATCCATTCTGGAGTATTCGTTTATCGGCGATCAATGTCATCGAGAAAATGGAAAAAGAGAAGGCTAAAACGTATGTCGCTCAACTAAAAGAAATGTCCTTGAACGATGCGAAATCGGATGTTCGTGCTGCTGCGATTGGTTGTATGGAATTTATGGAAGCAGATGAAGCAACTACCTTCTTTAAGTCATTTATGGCTAAAGAGAAATCGTACACTGCCATTGCTTCTGGATTAGGTTCTTACATCAAAGTGGATGAGAAAGATGCGTTAAACGTTGCTCGCGAAATGAAGAATGAGCCAGCAAAAGCGTTGAAAGTAACCATCGCGGAAGTCATTGCGCAAATTGGTGACTCCTCTGACTACGACTACTTAGATCAACTCATCTACCACAGTGATTTTAAAGGTTACGACGAATTGAGAACAATGATTTCTTATGCCGTTTACATCATGCGCATGAACATTGATTTACAGGAGAAATCTCATGCAGTTTATATTCATTACAACGAAGTTGGGGGAGATTTAACGAAATACTGGGTGAAACAAGCAGTTCAGTTCAACCTTCAAAATTACATGCAACTAGTGAATTCCCTTGAAATGGAAATTGCGGAGTTAGAAGAAGGAAAATCGTTCGCCAAAGCAGATGAGAAAAAACGCATCAAACAACGCTACGAGGACTTAATCCAAAATTTAATGCCGCTAGGTCAATCAGACGAAGCACCAGAGGAAACGGAAGGAAACTAAGCTTCTTTGTGTAAAATAGTTGCGCTTGCTTGCGCCGTTGGCATAATGGTGATGTCACTTATATTGACATGAGCAGGACGCGTAACAGCAAACAAAACACTGTCAGCAATGTCTTGTGCTTGCAATGCATCAAAACCGTCGTAAACGGAATCTGCCGTGCTTTGATCTCCTTTGAAACGAACCAGTGAGAACTCTGTTTCAGCTGCGCCAGGCGCAATGTTTGTTACTTTGATTCCGTAGGAAACCAAATCAATGCGCATGGAACGGGAAAGTGCGTCCACCGCATGTTTGCTTGCGCAATAAACGTTTCCGCCGGGATACACTTCTTTTCCAGCGATACTCGCAATATTGACGATATGTCCGTGTTTTTGCATTTTCAAAAAGGGAACAACGGCTTTCGTTACATACAACAATCCTTTCACGTTCGTGTCAATCATGCGCTCCCAGTCGTCGGAAATTCCTTGGTCAATCGGACCGCGTCCAACGGCTAATCCTGCGTTGTTCACCAAGATTTCGATGTGATTTTGAACGTTTTCTGCTAAAGATGCGACAGCAGTTAGCACTTCTGCTTCGTTGCGCACATCCATGGTTATTATTTGGACATCAATGCTCAAATGACTTAAGCGTGACTTTAATGCCTCCAAGCGCTCTGTGCGTCGAGCGGCAATGATTAAGTTGTATCCTTCGTTCGCTAATGTCTTTGCGATTGCTTCTCCGAATCCAGCGCTTGCGCCGGTAATAAATGCATATCCTTTCATGCTACAAAAGTGACAAATTATTTCAAATGACCGAGGATTTCTGACGCAAGAGAAGTAAAACTTGTCAAAATGTCACAATTTAGTCCTTGGCATATTCCTTGACCGGAGAGAATCAAATTGTATATCATGAAAACAGGACAAATAAACGTACAAACGGAAAACATTTTTCCAATCATCAAGAAATTCTTGTACTCCGATCACGAAATCTTTCTTCGTGAATTGGTTTCAAATGCCGTGGATGCCTCTCAAAAGTTAAACGTTCTCGCGAAAAGCGGTGAGTTTAAAGGTGACATTGGCGAATTGAAAGTCGAAGTGATTTTAAACAAAGAAGAAAAAACGCTGACCATTCGCGATCACGGAATCGGAATGACGGCAGATGAAATTGATAAATACATCAATCAAATCGCTTTTTCTGGTGCGGAGGAATTCGTTCAACAGTACAAAGGAAAAGAAGGAGCGGAGCAAATCATTGGTCACTTCGGACTTGGATTCTATTCGGCATTCATGGTAGCGGAACGTGTTCAAATAAAAACACTTTCCCGTCACGAAGGAGCTCAAGCCGTTCAGTGGGAAAGTAATGGTTCACCGGAATATACACTTACTGAAATTGAGAAAGCAGACAGAGGGACAGACATCATTCTTTACATCAACGAAGAGTCCATTGAATTCTTGGAAAAAGAACGCATTGGTGGAATTATCAATAAGTACTGCAAATTCTTGCCAATTCCCGTTTTCTTCGGAAATAAGACAGAATACGTTGATTCTCCAGAAGGGGAGAAAGATGAGGATGGAAAAGTGAAACGTGTAGCGATTGACGTTCCGAATCAAGTGAACAATGTTGCACCAGCTTGGACAAAAGCACCGGTTGACTTGAGTGCGGAAGATTACGCGAATTTCTACCGTGAATTGTATCCATCAACATTCGATGATCCCTTATTTCACATTCACTTGAATGTCGATTATCCATTCAACTTAACGGGTATCTTGTACTTTCCAAAAATCAAGGAAAATGTAGAAGTACAACGAAATAAAATCAATCTTTACTGTAATCAGGTTTTCATTACGGATAGCGTAGCGGAAATTGTGCCGGAGTTCTTGACGCTTTTACATGGGGTGATTGATTCACCAGATATTCCATTGAATGTCTCCCGTTCGTACCTTCAAAGCGATAGCAACGTAAAGAAAATATCTGCGCACATCACGAAAAAGGTAGCGGATAAATTAGCCGAGATGTTCAAAAAAGACCGCAAGGATTTTGAATCCAAATGGGATGATTTGCAAATTTTCGTTCAATACGGAATCCTATCAGAAGATAAGTTCGCGGAGAAAGCCAAAGAATTTAATTTGGTGAAAAATACCTTAAATGAATACTTTACCATCGAAGAATACCAAGAGAAAATCAAGGCACTTCAGACAGATAAAGACAACAAACTAGTTGTTTTATATACAAGTAATCCAGAGGAACAATTCTCATTCGTGAAGAAAGCGAAGGACCGTGGCTATGATGTCTTGCACCTAGACGGACCACTTGCGGCACATTGGATTTCTAAAATGGAACAAAGTTTAGAAAACGTGAGTTTCGTTCGTGTTGATTCTGATTCCCTTGACAAATTAATCAAGAAAACCGATGAGATACCATCGAAATTATCGAAGGATGACGAAGAGAAATTGAAGCCAGTTTTTGAGTCGAATGTCGTAAAAGAAAAATTCACTGTTCAATTTGAAAGCATGAGCGATAGTGAGGCACCCATTATCATCACCCAGCCTGAATTCATTCGTAGAATGATGGAGCAACAACGCATGGGCGGTGGCGGATTCTATGGCGCATTCCCGGAAATGTATAATTTGACAGTCAATTCGAATCACCCAGTCGTTGGATCATTGTTGCAAAAAAGCGATGAGGACAAACAATCAGTAACGAAACAGCTGGTTGACTTGGCTTTACTTGCCCAGGGTATGCTGAAAGGAGAAGCCTTGGATCTATTCATTCAGCGAAACATCGAACATATTGCTTAAATAAGTAGTTTTGGAGAGAATTTAGAAAGCAGAGATTTTGTACAAGTGGATTTTTGGCGTCGGGGCCTTTTTGATTACCCGAAAAATAGGACTCGGGATTATTGGATTCATTATTGGCTCCTTGGTGGATCAGTTGGGTTCCAATAGTGCAAAAGGTGGCGCAAATAAAGCAACAAACGGACAAGATCCCTTTGAGTTTTACCGCAGACAATCTTCTTTGTATGATGTCCCTACTATGCTGATGGCGCTTTCTGCTGTGGTGATGAAGGCCGACGGAAAAGTGCTAAAAGTGGAGTTAGACTACGTGAAACGTTTCTTTGCCGATCAATTCGGGAATCGTTTTACGAGTGAACACCTGCAAATTCTCAAGCAATTTTTAGACACCGGACAGGTTCCTCTTCAACAGATTTGTACGGATATTCGTGGAAGAATGCCCATTGAAGTGCGTGTTCAGTTGATTCATTATTTATTCGGAATTGCGAAGTCTGATGGCGATGTGGGAACGGCGGAAATGAACACGATTGCAAAAATTGCGACGATGTTAGGAGTTTCTGCAGTGGACTTCGAATCGGTGAAAAATATGTTCTACCGAAACGTCGATTCAGATTACCGTATTTTAGGAATTACAGACCAAGCGACAGATGAAGAAGTGAAAAAAGCCTATCGTAAAATGGCGATTTCCTTCCATCCAGATAAAGTTGCTCAAATGGGCGAAGAATACCAAAAAGGAGCAAAAGAGAAATTTCAGCGCATTCAAGATGCTTATGAAGCAATCAAGAAACGGAGAGGATTCAAATAACCATGGCGATGAACTATACGGAGGCTTACGAAGAATTACAGCAACTTGTCCAACACATGGAAAGTGGACAAATCAATGTGGATGAATTGGCGTTGAAGGTCAAACGTGCCGCTGAATTAATAAAAATATGCAAGGTGAAACTTCACGAGACCGAAGCCGATGTTCAGAAAATTCTGAAAGATCTTGATTCCACATCGAACGAAGACGAATAGGATTTCCTACCTTTGACAACAAATTAACTTATGTCCGATAATCGTTACCAGCAACGTGGAGTTTCTGCCGGAAAGGAAGATGTTCACAACGCTATTAAGAAACTTGACAAAGGATTATTTCCTCAAGCATTTTGTAAAATTGTTCCAGATTATTTAACTGGAGACGAAGACTATTGCTTGGTCATGCATGCAGATGGCGCAGGAACGAAGTCCTCTTTAGCATACATGTATTGGAAAAAAACAGGCGATTTATCCGTTTGGAAAGGAATTGCCCAGGACGCGCTCATCATGAACCTAGATGATTTATTGTGTGTAGGTGCAACTGGACCAATCATGTTGTCCTCGACGATTGGACGAAACAAGAATTTAATTCCCGGAGAAGTGATTTCGGAAATCATCAATGGGACAGAAGAGATATTGACAGAGCTTCGCTCATACGGACTAGAAATTCATTCAACAGGTGGAGAAACAGCCGATGTCGGAGATTTGGTTCGCACGATTATTGTTGACTCAACCGTTGTGTGTCGCATGAGACGCGATGAGGTGATTTCAAACCACAACATTCAAGCGGGCGATGTCATTGTTGGACTAGCATCCGACGGACAAGCGAACTACGAGTCCTTCTTCAATGGAGGAATGGGCAGTAACGGTCTTACGAGCGCACGTCACGACGTTTTCGATCATAGCCTAGCAACTGAATTCCCAGAAAGTTTTGATGGCGCTATTCCAGCTGATTTGGTTTATAGCGGAACAAAGAAATTACAAGATTCTGTCGAAGGTACGCCGTTAGACGCTGGAAAATTAGTCTTGTCTCCAACAAGAACGTATGCGCCAATTATACAACAGATTTTAGCGAAACACCGTTCAAGCATTCATGGAATGGTACATTGTTCAGGTGGAGCACAGACGAAGGTCTTGCATTTTGTCAATGATGTACACGTGATTAAGGACAATTTGTTTCCAATTCCGCCACTTTTCCAGATGATTCAAGAAGAATCTCAAACACCTTGGCAGGAGATGTACAAAGTCTTTAATATGGGCCATCGAATGGAAATATATGTCCCTCAGGAACTTGCATCAGAAATCATAGCAATTTCCAAATCTTTTGGTGTAGAAGCAAAAATAGTTGGTCGTGTAGAGCAACATATTGGAAAACAAGTCACAATCGAGTCTGAAAAAGGAATTTTCACGTACAATTAACATTTTTTTCAAAAAAAGCTTTCAAAAACGGATTGTTTTTGTACTTTTGCCATCCGTTCATTGAACACTGGTGGGATGGGTGAGTGGCTGAAACCAACAGTTTGCTAAACTGTCGTACGGGTAACTGTACCGCGAGTTCGAATCTCGCTCCCACCGCAATAAATAGACAGGTGGCAGCATGTATTTGCTCCCCAAGAAAAGAAAAAAGAAACTGATCACGTTCAGTTGAAAATTAGATATTTAAGATGAATCGTTCGGGGCGTAGCGTAGTCCGGTCATCGCGCCTGGTTTGGGACCAGGAGGTCGCAGGTTCGAATCCTGCCGCCCCGACTAGGGGGATGAGCAATCATCCCCCTTTTTTCATTCATCTGATTATTGATTTACAAAAAGTTTTGGTCCCGTAGCTCAGTCCGCCCCGGCGGAAGCAACTGCCCTAACAAGCAGAACTGAGAATTGAAATATTGGTCCGCTAGCTCAGCTGCCCTAAAAAGCAGATACTGAGAATTGAAATATTGGTCCGCTAGCTCAGCTGCCCTAACAAGCAGAACTGAGAATTGAAATATTGGTCCGCTAGCTCAGCTGCCCTAACAAGCAGAACTGAGAATTGAAATATTGGTCCGCT
>CAIOSO010000016.1 GCA_903860985.1 uncultured Flavobacteriales bacterium | reverse complement strand
TCCCCCCGATTTCATCACGCGGAAAAGCTCACGCATACACTGCAAAGGGTCATCGACATGTTCCATGACATGATTGCAAAAAACCACATCAAAACGATTGTCTTCTAAGGGAATCTGATGCAAGTCGAAGTGAATATCTGCCAAAGGCGAAACCAAATCTCCTGTTAAATAGTTCAGGTTAAGTTGCGCTCGAAAACGATCGATAAAACATTGCTCTGGAGCAACATGCAGAACAGATAAATTTTCCGCTGTAAAGAAATTGCTTTCTTGTTGTAAATAAAGCCACATCAAACGGTGACGTTCTAAGGTTAAGTCATACGGACAAAGCACATTTTCTCTATGTGCCACATCAGAACCATAGGATAAAAATTTCGAGAAGGAACGTTCACAAACGGGACATTCCACCTTGTTTCCCCGGTACAAAGTCGGAGCAAAAAGACGGAAAACATAACTCAAGCGGATGAGCAATGGACGAGGTAAACGATTCAATAATAACTTGTACAACTTCTTCACTGATCAAAGGTAAAATATAAAAGGCAGATATTGACTAAATTTGTGCAATCTCATCCACAGAATGACCTCTTTTTTGTCGTTCGAATGTACTTTTTTATGTCCAAAAGACCAATGCTTACTGAACCGATTGCGACGAAAGTTCCTCATGTTTTAATGGAACATGGACACAAACGCAACGATCCTTATTTTTGGATGAATCAACGTGATTCGAAAGAAGTACTGGACAACTTGCAAGAAGAAAATTCCTATTGCGAAGCGTATTTTGAACCCATCAATGGACTGGTGCAAGGACTTGTGGATGAATTTGACGCGCGTATTGATCCAAACGATGTAAGCGCCCCGTTTATTCTTCAAGGAATCACCTACCAAGTGCGACAAATGGAAGGAAAAGACTACCAACAAATTGTGCGCATCATCGGTGAAACGGAACATGTTTTTTTGGATGAAAATGAACGAGCAGACGGACATCCTTTTTACGAATTGGCGGATTGGAGTCCTTCCATGGACGATCAATTTTTAGCGATAAGTGAGGATTTCATCGGTCGACGCAAATACCAAATTCGCTTTCGAAACAACCAGACGGGTGAATTCTTGACTGATTTAATCGAAGATACAGACGGTAGTATCGTTTGGGCGAATGACCATCAAACGATTTTTTACATCAAAAAGGATCCGGAAACACTCCGTGAATTCCAAGTTTTTCGTCACCGTTTAGGAACGGATTCCTCCATGGATCAATTGGTCTTTCAGGAAGATGACGAACGGTATTATGTCAGCATCAGTAAATCCTTAACGGACACTTATGTGATGATTCACTGTTTTAGCTCCTTGACATCGGAAGTTTCCTTAGTGGATGCCGATCATCCTGAAACAGCCGTTCAGGTATTTCTACCGAGACAGCAAGGACATTTATACGAAGTAGCGCACCATGAATCTGGATTTTACATCTTGTCCAACGACAAAGCGCCAAATAAGAAAATCCTATTTAGTTCCGACTTTCCAGCGAATCTTGAAAGTTGTGAGGAGCTTGTCGGACATGATGCTTCGGTCTTAATCGAAGGAATAAACGCCTTCCAAGATTTTCTATTAATTGAGGAGCGACAAAATGGATTACGAAAATTCAAAATCAAAACGGCTACCTCAGAACGCTACATTTCCTTCGAAGAGGAATGTTATTTCCTCGGCTTAGGTGTGAATGATGCCTACGAAACAAAACGACTTTTTTATACCTACAATTCACTGACTACCCCATCGAGTGTTTTTGAATATGAAATAGAAACTGGTGACAAGAAGCTTTGGTTTCAAAAAAGATTATTGGATCCAACTTTTGACGCTGCAGATTATCAATCTGAACGCATTTGGGCGATCGCGAACGACGGGACAAAAATTCCGGTGTCGCTGGTTTACAAAAAAGGCATTGACCGCGTAACTGCACCTTGCTTACTCTATGGTTACGGATCCTACGGATACACACTTCCAGATACCTTTAGCGCCACACGCGTCAGTTTACTCAACCGCGGTTTCATCTATGCCGTTGCGCACATTCGCGGGAGTAAGTACATGGGAGAGCATTGGTATGAAGACGGAAAATTCACCAAGAAAATAAATACGTTTACAGACTTTATCAATGCGGCGGAATATTTAAGCATGAAAGGATACGGCGATGCATCAAAGTTTTATGCGCAAGGTGGATCAGCCGGTGGATTGTTGATGGGTGCTGTCACAAACATGGCTCCATATCTGTGGAAAGGAATTATTTCCCAAGTGCCATTTGTCGATGTGGTAACCACGATGTTAGATGTAAGCATTCCATTGACAACTGGAGAATGGGAAGAATGGGGAAATCCACAAGAAGAAGAATTTTACGAATACATGTTAAACTATTCTCCTTACGACAACGTGCGTTCTATGCATTATCCAGCCATGTTTATCACGACTGGTTATCACGACTCGCAGGTGCAATATTGGGAACCGATGAAATACGTGGCTAAATTACGTTCGTTGAGAACGAATGACAATCCACTGGTTTTTGAATGTAACATGGATGCAGGTCACGGTGGAGGATCTGGACGTAGTAGCGAACGATTAGAAATAGCAAAGGTATATGCGTTTATCTTGGATCTTGAAGACATTCATCAGTAGTCTCTGTCTTTTGTTGACAATGTATTTGCCCGCGCAAACGAATCCAAACATCTTGGATTTTAGCAACGCGAAAATCATCTCGGCGGAAACAGGCTACACCTCCGCACCCTTTACCTTGCTTTATCCGCTGACTTCTGGATTGGATAAAATCACCTTTAAAAACAACCTTGCCCCTTTCTTGCGTTTGGGCTTCAATTACAAGTGGT
>CAIOSO010000015.1 GCA_903860985.1 uncultured Flavobacteriales bacterium | reverse complement strand
TACAACTTCAATCGGCCACATGGCTCGTTCAAAGGAAAAACACCCTATGAAGTGTTAAAGTGTAAATTAAATATTTAACTTTGGTGTCTACGAAACTCTGAAGAACGACAGTAAGTATCTTCCAAAACTTCTGCAGGGTTTGTGCCGTTGATATTGCGGTATATCATTTCCGTTTTTACAATTTTGTTGTACGTGGTTTTTATGGTTTTTAAATCGGTTACGACATCCACTAAATTCCCTATGTCGTAAAGTTGTTTAATAATTTCCATTGCCATGCTGTTCTCATTGCGTTTGTATGGCACTCCGGTGGTGTTGGGTGCAAAGGCGGTGAGTTTATCTCCTAACAAATCTTCCACTGATGGCATTTGTATTTGTGCCTCTTTTCCGGCGCTAATTACAAACTGCGATTGCAAGCTGTGAGCAGAAACTTTGCTGTAATGGCTTGCTTCAAAAAGTATATCCAACAAAATATAATCATCACCTTTATGTATTTTGTGAATGGGGGTGTAGTAAAATTTGTAGTGTGCTTTTTCAATGTTGGATGTCTTCTTTCGTTCCACCAACTTCACTGAGTTGAAGCCTTGTTTTACCGCAAAGGAGTTGAGGATTTCTTCTAAGTTTTTTGGCTCTTTGGAGACGATGATGTCAATGTCAATTGACAATCGTTTTGCTGAGTTTAACAGCAACATCAAAGCCGTACCGCCTTTGAAGATGAAAGGTAATTCTGAATTTGCCAACCCTTCCAAAAGCAGCAAGGCACGAATAACTTTTTCTACCAGAATTTTATCTGCTTTGCGGTTCGACTTGGAAACCGTTTCAATCCATTGAAGTGTTAATGTTTCTTGTTGTATCATATTGCACTATAAAACGGCAGTTAACTTCTCATTCTGCCGAAATTTAGAAACCTTATTTAGGTAATTATCAAAACATTCTTTCTTTCCTCTTCTGTCTGCATATCGAAGCATGCGGCTTTCGTGAATGGTGTATCTGCTGAATCCTTCTTTGAAAATATTTTGCATCTCGCCACCTTGCTGAAAGGCGAAAATTGTTTCGTCACAAAAAATGTCCACCAACATTTTTTCAATTGTTATGGTTTGTACACCGTTTACTTTTTGCATAGGCGCCTCGCTTACCAGGGATTTTACAATGGTGATTTCTTTTTCACCTGATGCATAGCGGCTGAGAATATCCGCAGATGGATTGAGAAAAACATTATGCTTGTTCTCTTTGAGAGAGTAAAACACGTTTTCAATGGCATCTTTTTCTACTTCTATTAAAGTGTAAAATCTGCCCGGCTGGTGCAACATCAATTCATTAAGTACGGAAGTGTGCCAGACACAAATTTTCAAGTAGGGAAACTGCTTATGCAGTTTGGCGTAAATCTTTTTGAGATCGGAAGAAATCTGCGGGACAAAATTCACGCATTCACCCAAAGTGAATTTGCCTCTGCCTATTCGTGAAAGCACTCCGGTTTGAACTAGGTTGTACACTCTCCAGTTGATGTTTGTTTCTGTTAAGGAGGGTTCAAACTCTCTGTAGAAATTCACAATGTCATTGTTTCCAAAGATGCTTTGTTCTTTGAATTGGATTTGCAGTTTGGCGATATTTGTTTTGTCGTTTGCGATGGTATTGTGTACAATTAGGTACAAAAATAAGCAAACTATTTTACGGCAGAAAATAAACATTACTGCCGAAATCAAGATTTAAGCAATTGACTGGAAAAAGCGCTGACGATAAACCCTATTCATCGCTGTAAACTGACTCCTCTTCGTCGGAACCACTCACATCCAAAAACGCCCAACGTGTTCTTGATTTAACACCCCGATTAGTACCTATAATTTGCCTCGACTGCGGGGGTCAATTTCAGTCCGACGGAGTGGGTCAGTTTGTCCGACTACTCCAGTCAGCCTCTAAATGATTGCACAAGCAACGCCCAACCACCCATCCAATAAATTGTTTAAATCAGCCGATATGTGGATTCGCCAAAATAAATTCAATTTCCCAAAAGTGAATTCGATAAATTCTTTGCTTAAAAAACGACTTAAACAAATTTTTGAGCGTTTTTGAAGTCGAGTAATCAGAGAATCATCATTCAAAAACAAACTTTCATCGATGCAAATCAGCTACCCGTCGGAAATCGGAGATCGGACAATTTTGGGCTCAAAAATGGTCAAAATGTTTGAACCATGTTTGAACCGGCCAAAAACAGCAAGGCCCCAGATTTCTCTGAGGCCTTGATTTCATTGGGTGGAGAATGCCGGAGTCGAACCGGCGACCT
>CAIOSO010000014.1 GCA_903860985.1 uncultured Flavobacteriales bacterium | reverse complement strand
GTTACGTCCATAACGATATCCGGATGCGCGTAATGGTCTTGGATGTAATGCAAAACTAATCTCGGACGATGCGGTGCCAATGAAACGCCGTCAACGATCGTTTCGATTTTACGCAATCCAGCGAGAAAGCAAGCATCGGTAACGATTTTACCTCCGCGTCCATGGTCTGGGTGACGGTCGCTCAAGCAATTCGCCAAAACGATCTCCGGTTGATGTATGCGGATTTGCTCAACGATTTTGCGCTTGTTTTCTTCATTGATTTCGAAGAATCCATCGCCCATGTTCAAGTTCTTACGAACTACTAATCCCATGAGTTTTCCAGCAGCAGCGGATTCCGCGTAGCGATCTTCAACAGATCCACGTGTCCCCAATTCACCTTCGGTTAAATCAATGATTCCAATTTTTTTTCCTTGTGCGGCATAATGCAACAAGGTACCAGAAGCGGACAATTCTACATCGTCGGGATGGGCAGCAAAAGCTAGGATATCTAATTTCATCTTCGTTAGAATTTACGTACGAAACTACGTTAAAAATAAAAAAGTCCCTTAGAAAAGGGACTTTTTAATAATTTATGATTGGTAACTCTCAATACTTGGACAAGAGCAAATCAAATTGCGGTCTCCAAAGGCATTGTCCACGCGTCGAACGGGAACCCAATATTTCCACTCTTTCAAGTATGCAACTGGGTAAGCTGCTTCTTGTGGCGTGTATGGATAAGTCCATTCTTGATTGATGATACAATCCGCTGTGTGTGGCGCATTTTTCAAAAGGTTATTTACTTTATCTGCTTCACCGTTTTCAATTTGACGAATTTCCTCACGGATTTTGATCATCGCGATGATAAATCGATCTAATTCTTCTTTATCCTCTGATTCCGTTGGTTCAATCATTAATGTTCCAGCAACTGGGAAAGATACCGTTGGAGCATGGAAGTTGAAATCGATTAATCGTTTCGCCATATCCGCTACTTCGACTTCTGCTGTACGTTTAAAGTCGCGACAGTCCAAAATCATTTCGTGTGCAACTGTTCCGTTTTTTCCTGTGTATAGAATGTCGTAATGACCTTTCAATCCTGCAGCAATGTAATTCGCATTTAAAATCGCAATCTCTGTTGATTCGCGTAATCCTTTAGCTCCCAACATCTTGATGTAAGCGTAAGAGATCAACAAAATCAAGGCACTACCATACGGCGCCGCAGATATCGCATGAATGGCTTTTTCGCCACCTGTTTTGATTAATGGATTACTTGGCAAGAAAGGTAGAAGATGCGCAGCTACACCGATTGGACCCATACCTGGACCACCACCACCGTGTGGAATGGCGAATGTTTTGTGTAAGTTCAAGTGACAAACGTCAGCACCGATATTTCCTGGATTGGTTAATCCAACTTGTGCATTCATGTTCGCACCATCCATGTAAACTTGTCCACCGTTTTCGTGGATAATCGAAGTGATTTCACGAATAGCTTCTTCGAACACACCATGCGTCGATGGATACGTAACCATGAGTCCACCTAACACATCTTTTAAGTCAATAGCCACTTGACGTAATTCCTCGATGTCGATGTTTCCATTTTCATCACAACCTGTCACGACCACTTCAAATCCAGCCATCACAGCAGAAGCAGGATTCGTTCCGTGTGCGGATGAAGGAATAATCATTTTCTTACGTTGCGTATCGCCATTTGATTCATGGAACGCTTTGATGACCATTAGTCCAGCGTATTCACCTTGCGCACCCGAGTTTGGTTGAAGGGAAACTCCTGCAAATCCTGTGCTTTCAGATAAATCCAAGGACAATTGCTTGAACATTTCGTGGTATCCTGCAGCTTGTTCAACAGGAGCAAAGGGATGTAAATTCGCGAATTGCGGATTGGTAATCGGCATTAATTCAGTCGCTGCATTCAACTTCATGGTACAAGAACCAAGAGGAATCATGCTATGAACCAAAGAAAGGTCTTTGTTCTCCAATCGTTTCAAATAACGCATCATTTTGGATTCCGAATGATAGCTGTTAAATACCGGATGACTTAAAACGGCATCTGATCTCTTCAATTCGGAAGAAAGTTTCGATGTTCCTTCAGCTACATGAGCTTCGAAACACGCTAAAATAGCATGAACATCCTCCATGGTATGTGGCTCGCCAAAACTGATGCTCAATTCTGAGTCAGAAATGTAGCGGAAGTTTAATTTTTGTGCTTCTGCTTTCGCACGAACGTTTGTGCAATCAACACCTTTGATCCAAAGTGTATCGAAGTAAGAATCTGACCCTAAGGCGATTCCTTTTGCTGCTAATCCAGCTGCTGTTTTCGTTGCTAAGTCATGAACATGAGAAGCAATGGCACGAATTCCATCTGGACCGTGATACACAGCGTACATACTGGCCATTACAGACAATAATGCTTGAGCCGTACAAATATTCGATGTCGCTTTATCGCGTTTGATGTGTTGCTCTCTCGTTTGAAGCGCCATGCGAAGGGCGAAATTATCATCAGCATCTTTCGATACCCCGATAATTCTTCCTGGGATATTTCGTTTATACTCCTCTTTTGCTGCAAAGAATGCTGCGTGAGGTCCACCGTAACCCATTGGAACGCCAAATCGTTGGGAAGATCCCAAAACAACATCCGCACCCATGCTTCCTGGTGATTTCAATACGACTAATGAAAGGATATCAGCAGCAACCGCCACTTGAATGCCATGTGCTTTTAATCGTGCAATAATACCACTCAAATCACGTATGTGCCCATGTGCACTTGGATTCTGAATAAATGCACCAAAATATTCTGTTGATCCTTCGAATGTGCCGATGTTTCCAGTCACCAATTCAATGCCTAGGTTAATGGCACGTCCAAGCATGACATCAATACTTTGAGGCAAGGCGTCTTCTGCGACGAAAAATTTATTTTTTCCGGCTTGAACTTCTGCTCTTGAACGCGAATTGTAAAACATAATCATCGCCTCAGCAGCAGCAGTTGATTCATCCAACAACGACGCATTGGCAATTTCCATTCCGGTTAAATCTAAAACCATCGTTTGGAAATTCAACAACGCTTCTAAACGTCCTTGGGAAATCTCCGCTTGGTAAGGCGTATATGCCGTATACCATCCTGGATTTTCTAATACATTTCTAAGAATGACACTAGGAACAATAGTTTCGTGGTATCCAAGTCCAATAAACGACTTGAAAACCTCGTTTTTCCCTGCTAATTCGGCAATGTGCTCCAAGTATTCCTGCTCGGTCATTGCATCCGCAATGTTTAACTCTCCATTCAAACGGATTTGAGATGGAATGGTGCGGTCGATTAAGGAAGAAATAGAGTCGATGCCAATTGTTGCCAACATGGCTTTTTTCTCTGCTTCACTCGGTCCGATGTGTCTTCTAGAAAATGGTGTCATGAATGTTCTTTTTTGAGTGCACAAATATACAAAGCAAAAAAAGAATCATCAATGAAAAATGGGGGGAAGTTTTGAACCGAAACGGGGATTTATGAACCTTTTTCGAGCAAATAAGTCCGAGCTCTTAATTTGGCGTTTTCTTGGATGTCCTTCCAAAATAAATTGACATCTCCTTTGTGTAGGGATTTCATCGTCCACGAAAAGAGTCCAAAGTAGGAGCAAGGACGTGAAATCCATATAGCGCCATCGATGATATTTGTTTCAAAACAATGGCAAAAAGTCTGGTCGTTGGAATACAAAAATCCTTGGTGTTGGTCTTTTGTCGCTGTTCCAGAAGTCAGCCACGTAACAGGATTAACGACTGCTTTTCCTTTGTACCAGCGCCGGTATTCAGCTTGATCGATATGTTTCTTGAAGGTATTCCACGTAACAAATCCACCCGTTTGTTTGGGATTGTTCATTAACGGGATGCTAGTAAACTCCGTTTTTTCCATGCCGATACCGGGAATGTACGCGGCAACTAATTGTCCCCGCAGTTCTTTGTTGTCGAAAAAATCTTCCAAAATCATGCGCAAATGTGTACTGCCTTGACTATGTCCGGCAAGAATGATTGGACGACCATGATTGTAATGATCTAAGTAATATTGAAACGCATTTTTGATGTCAGCATACGCAAAAAGCAAGGCCTCGCGTCCACCTTTTTCGAGCAGTTCATAGGAACGAATGTGCGCTTGACGGTAATACGGAACATACATTCTTCCGGCTTCAGCCCAAGCACTTGCTTGGTATTTCACGGCGGCACCCAAAACTTTCTGCTGCTGTTCTTGATCGCTTAATTCGACATTCCATCGCTCATCTTTTTTATCGAGCATTAAGGTTGGATAGACATAAAATACGTCCACATCCTTCCACAAACTAGAGTCCTTCACATTCGCCAGTAAACCACCTGGATATGCGCCCGGTAATACCGCCCAATTTTGTTGATTCGAATAATCGACAGCCTGTGAAAAACATTGGCCTGTTGAAATGTTCCACAACAATAGAAGCATTAGCGTGAATTTGTCCATTAATTTTGTGCTTGATTAGACAATGCGACCCAAAAATACATACATTCTTGCTGTTTTTCTGTTTTCGTGCACGATGAATTTCGCTCAAGTGAAGGCGGATTCCATCAAATCGTGGAAATTGAAATCCCTTTATTCCTTGAGTGGGACACAATCCTCGTTCGTGAATTGGAATGCGGGTGGACGAAATAACATCTCGATGATTGGTTCGGTTGGGGCTAGTGCATACTATACTCATGACAATGTCAAATGGACCAACGATGTGAGTTTGGCACTTGGAGGCATCAAGTATTTGGACAAAATAAATGGAGTTGGATTGCAGAAAACAGATGACCGAATTGACCTTTCTAGTACCTTCGGAATGAAGTTGTCTCAGGATTTCTTTTTAACGGTTGCTGCTGGATTCAAAACGCAAATGGTGAATGGATTCACGTATCCAAATGATTCCGTGGTGGTTTCGACTTTCATGGCTCCAGGATATTTAAACTTAGCATTGGGAACAGATTTACGCAAAGGAGATCAATTCTCCATTTTCTTTTCGTCGATTGCCTTCAAATCAACTTTTGTATTGGACGACTCCCTTTCCGCCGCAGGTGCATTTGGGGTGGAGAAAGGACAAAAATACCGTCAGGAATACGGGGCTTTTATAAAAATGAAATGGAACAAAAATTTAGCGAAGAACATTGAGATGAAGTCCAAGCTCGAGTTGTTCAGTAACTATTTAAACAATCCACAAAATATTGACGTCAACGCAGAACTCTTGTTTGTCTTTCGCGTGAATTCCTTGTTTTCAGCTACTGCTCAATGGAATTTAGTGTACGACGACGACATTAAAATACGTGATATTTACGGGAATGTCGGTCCGCGTACACAGTTTAAATCCGTTCTGGGAATTGGTATTTCGTATAAATTAGAAAACAATTAGGCGAATGCCTTGTGCATAACTACCATTCCAACTGTTAACAAATCAACTTGTTAGCTCCTACAAAGAGCCCTAACTTTGCGTTATGCGCTTAGGAATCCTCTTTTTTGTTATTTTTTTGTCTTTGTCTAGTTTTGGACAATTAAAAGCCATTTACAATCAAGCGGACTATCCATTTTTGCTGCATTTACCTGCTGACAGCATCTTAAAAAACAATCCTCCTGTGTTGATTTTTCTACACGGACGCAGTCTTTCTGGTAATAATTTAGAGTTGGTGAAGAAGTATGGCATCATCCATGAAATAGAAAAAGGAAGAGAAATCCCTGCGATTGTCATAGCGCCTCAAGTTCCTGCTGGGAAATCTTGGGAGCCAGAAAAAGTACTTTCCGTTCTTCGCTTTGCACAAGAACATTTTCAAACGGATACCAATCGCGTGTACGTCACTGGAATGAGTCTCGGAGGCTATGGAACTTTAGATTTTGCAGGTGAATATCCTGAAATTGTGACTGCTGCTGTAGCGCTTTGTGGTGGTGGTAATATCCGAAATGGTTGCAACCTTTCGACGATTCCTGTCTGGATTCAACATGGAAACCGAGATAGCGCCGTTCCGATCAGTGAATCTGAAAAAATGGTGAAATCCATTCGCGCTTGCAATGGTGGTGAAAATTTGAAGTATACCGTGGTTCCTGGCGCAAATCATGGGGACTTAGAACGCGTATTCCGCACAGATGAATTGTATGATTGGTTATTCCAGTTCAGTAAGGAACCTCAGAAGTAATTAGGAAAACCAAATGTCGTTGATGAGTTGGCATTTCGCCTCTTTGTTTACGCGCTCAATAATAATCTGTTTCCCATTCAACAGTTCTTCTCGCATCACTGATGAATCGATTTTCAAATACAAGGTTTGATGTTTAATGTGAATTTCTTTGGTGCGATGCGCCACTGCTGGACCCATTAACTCTGGCCAAGCAGCAATAATATCGTATTCCTTCATTTTGCCCTCCAAAGAATAAGCTTTCAGGAATTTATCGATGAGGTCTTTTAATGGTTCCTCGTCCGAACTTCGTCTATTGTCTTCGCGCATGGAATAAAGTTAGGATAAAATCAAGGAAAGTTGTTGCTCATTCACCTGAAAAAGTCTCTTTTCGGTATGAATCGAGTCAAATAGCTGCTTCATGCGCGCTGGATCTGAATCCGTGACAATCACTTGTCCGAAATAATCAGCAGTGACCAAATCAATCAATCGCTGCACACGCTCATTATCCAACTTGTCGAAAATATCATCGAGCAACAAAACGGGTTTCAGTCCTTTGTGCTGCTTCAACCAGTCGTATTGGGCCAAGCGCAACGCAATGACAAACGATTTCTGCTGTCCCTGGGAACCGAATTTCTTCACGGGATGATTTTTAATCGTAAAGACCAAATCATCCTTGTGCGTTCCAGCATTGGAATATTGCGTGGCAGCATCTTTTTTCGTATTCATTTGAAGTAAATCTACAAAGGAATGTTCATTCAATTG
>CAIOSO010000013.1 GCA_903860985.1 uncultured Flavobacteriales bacterium | reverse complement strand
TTTTTCAGATCGTAACTCACACGTGTGTCGAAGACAAAAACACCTTTGTTAAATTGTTGGCGGTAATGTTCCATTCCTACAAGCAATTCTGTACCCAAAACACCCACTTCAAAAGCGCGATCGATGTTTTTCATGAAACTATTGTAGCGCATGGAACCACCAATACTCCACTTTTTGTATGTTGCTTGGATATCAGCTTTCGCTAAATGGTTAAATCGGTATTTCAGCATATTGGATAAAGTATCCGAAAATGACGAGCGGTAAATGGGATCGTTGTTTAAACTAATTGGATTCATATAGGTATATCCCAAAAGTGAAACCAATTCAACATTGCCAATTTTCCCGGAGCTATTGAACGAAAACTCCAATCCTGTAATTCTCGCTTTTTCCGCATTTTGTGCTTGAAATCCAACCCAATTGTAGAGGTAATTAATGGCATTCGGATTACTTGTTTGGAGTGTTGCCATTGTATCAGGCTTATAAACTCCGAAGGAGAATTCGGTCATATTGCTATATTGATTGACAAATCCAGCGACATCGATCATGCCCATCCATTTGCCAAACTTGAGGATTTGCTTCCACCCAATTTCACTATTCCAACCTGTTTCGGGACGCAAATCTGGATTTCTAAAAATGCGCACGCCACCTACGGATGCGGAGATATAACGCTCTGCTACAGACGGGAAACGAATTCCTTGTCCAAACGATGCTCTTAAATGCGATGCTTTGTTGATGGCATAATGTGTGCCTAGGCGAAAAATGGGATAAACCGGAGACGTGAACTTATCCGAAATCACAAATTGGGTCTCTGGTTTGGATTTATCCAACTGACAATATTCCAAACGTAGTCCAGCGGTGAGGTCTAGCTTCTTTAACTTCGTCTCCAACTGCTCATACAATGCTAAATTATTGCTCAAGTGATTATCAAAAACGTAACTTGTCACCTTGTTGGTCATACTCATGAATCCAGAAATAAGATTCGTATGGCCGATTTTTTTCTGAATGTTATAATCCGCATAATACATTTCAGCTAAAGAGGCATCGTAAACCTTGTCGGAATTTCCTGTCGTGACCAAGTAATACCGTGTTCGCAAGTAATGTTTATTGTCGTGTTTGTCGATGAATTTTACATACGGATCCACATTTAAGCGAATAGCACGTTGACGACTTAAGGTGTTTTCAAGTGCTTGGTATCCCATGGAATCGTTTTTCCACAGAATAAAAACTCCTTTATCTTGCCACTGAAATTGGTAACTCATCCCCGCCTTCATTTTCGGGTACTTTTTTGAGAAGTAATACAAAGAACCATTGATACGAGCGCGTTTTTCGTCGTTTCCTTCGCGGTAACCTTCATCGATGAGTCCGTTCACTCCGATGGTATAACCTAATCTTCCCTTTGATTTTCCATAATAGACATCAAGCAAATGACTCGTTGGATTTCTGTCCCACCAAGTCATGGAACTTCGTTTTGGATCACCGTAAACTCCCGACTGGTATTTCATCGTAAGTTGTCCCTCTGGTTTTGCTTCTTTTTCTGTTAAAGCAATAATTCCGTTCAATGCTCCGCTTCCGTAGAGTACAGACGATGCCCCTTTCAAAATCTCAATTTGCGACGCTTGTTCCATTGGTACGGCATTCCATTTCACATCTCCGACATCCGGCGAGAGCATCGGAATTCCGTTCCACAACAACATGACGCGGCTACCTGCTCCGTAGGCATATCCTCCTCCACCCCGAATACTGACTTGACCGTCCATGGTAAATACACCCGGACTTTGATTTACCGCTTGTTCAAGATTTGTGAATCCTTTGTTTGCGATTAAAGCAGGTTTCAAGATTTCGATAGAAATTGGGATTTCTTCAATGTTTTGATTTCGTTTTCCTGAGGTAACAACAACGGTTTTTACATCTTGTGAAAGTATCGATAAGGACATATTCACATATTCCAATTGTTGGATTCGCATGGAATCCACTTCATATCCTTTTTTATAAAAATAGAGTGTGACTGGAATTTTTTTTACGGAAATAGTAAAGGTTCCGTAGGAATTTGTTTCTGCCTTTTCATTTTCAGACGATTTCACTAAAACCTGAGGGATTACACTTTGTGATTCTTTATCGAAAACAACACCTGTTACTTGTGCAAAAATGTGAAGATGCAGAATGCAGAAAAATGTGAAAAAGTATTTTTTCATGCTGAAAAGCCTGATGTTTTTTATTAACTTAATGTTACGAATCTAATCATTTTTTTGAATTTTATGTCACTTGAACTTTACAAAATCGCACTTGGACAGCTGAAAGGAATTGGTCCTTCAAGAGCAACAAGGATTTTAGGGAAACTATCCTCACTCTCGGATTTATTCACACAATCCGACCGAGAACTGCACCTTCAAACGGGCGTTTCGCTCTCCATTTTAAAGGAAATGAACCGCGGTGAAGCATTATTTACCGCAGAAAAACAACAGTCTTTCAATGAGCGAAATCACATCAAGTCGCATTTTTTCATGGATGAAGATTACCCTAGAAGGTTGCGCCAATGTCCAGATGCGCCCATTGTTTTGTTTTCAAAAGGGTTAAGGGATTTAAATCAGTCAAAAGTAGTGTCCATCGTTGGCACAAGGAATCAAACAGAATATGGGCGAAAACTAGTAGAAGAATTGCTGGAGACGATACAATCAAAGGACTTAACGGTCATAAGTGGATTAGCCTATGGTGTAGATATTCACGTTCACGAGATATGTGTGCAAAAAGGAATCTTCAATATTGGTGTTTTCGGACATAGTTTAGATCGTATTTATCCCTATCAACATCGAAAAGTCGCAGAGAAAATGCTCGAAAATGGTGGATGGATGAGTGAGTTCATCGTCGGGACAAAACCCGATCGAATGAACTTCCCCATGAGAAATCGCATCATTGCTGGAATGTCAGATGCTATTATTGTGGTGGAAAGTAAAACGAAGGGTGGTTCCATCATCACTGCGGAACTCGGGAATGATTACAACAGAGATGTTTTTGCCTTTCCCGGAAGCGTCCATCAAGAACAATCTGAGGGATGTAATTGGTTGATTCAAAAACAGAAGGCTCATTTGATCCAAAACGGAGCCGATTTCTTGACATTTATGAACTGGCATTTGGAAACCGCTCAGAAACAATTGTTGTTGTTTCCTGAACTCGATCAAAGTGAATTAACCGTATATCAGGTATTAGCCGAGATGAAAGAGGCACATATCGATTCGATTGCTTTGAAGTGTTGCATGAGTACCTCGCAGCTAAACGTCTTGCTTTTTCAACTAGAAATGAAAAATATTATTCAAGCAATCTCCGGTAATCGATTCAAATTAACATGGAAGAATTGCGCATAAATACGGTAGAAAAACAACACATGCCACGACGATAGAAAAAATACTTGCAATTAGAACAGCACCAGCTGCGATGTCCTTGAGTATTTTAATTTTTGGATGATACTCCGAGCTGATTAAATCTGCAAGTTGTTCAATGCTTGTGTTCAAAGCCTCCATGGTCAGCACGAATGTAGACGCCGCAAGTATCCATAGCCAATCGTAATATGACAGCTGTACAAAAAGGCCCGTGATACAAATGCAGAGAAATAGTACGCTTTGAATGCGTGCATTTCTACTTTCTTTTAAAAGAGACCGTATTCCAATTAATGCCGTTTTCAGAGCCGAAAAAAAGTTTGTATGTTTCATCGATTTGAAATTAGTAAAAAATAGAATTTTGACGTAATTTTGTGGTCACGTTCATTAAAATAAACTTATAAAGAAAGGTGGAGGGACTGGCCCTACGAAACCTTGGCAACCTGCCTTCATGGAAAAGGTGCCAAATCCGATTCCTATTTTAGGGAAAAGATAAGTTGAAACGATTCTGTTTCCGACACATTTCTTTGTTATTACACGCACATGAAAAGCGCAATAGAAACAGCATTAGCCACACGTATTTTAGTACTTGACGGAGCCATGGGGACCATGATCCAACGGCACCATTTGGAAGAATTTGACTTCCGTGAAGGTGCATTTGAACATCATGACAAACCCTTAAAAGGAAATAATGACCTCTTGTCAATTACTAGACCAGAAATCATTAAGGATATTCATCGTCAGTATTTGCAAGCCGGAGCGGACATCATCGAAACAAATACCTTTTCAGGAACGACCATCGCGCAGGCGGATTACGGACTAGAAGACGCTGTTTACGCCATAAACTACGAAAGTGCGAAAATCGCGAAAGAAGTTTGTGATGAATTTACGGATCGTACTAGATTCGTAGCTGGATCCATTGGTCCAACGAATCGAACTGCCTCGATTTCACCAGATGTCAATGATCCAGGTTTTAGAGCGGTCAGTTTCGACGACCTCGTTCTTGCCTACAAACAACAAGTGAACGCCTTAATAGAAGGTGGAGTCGATTTGCTTCTTGTAGAAACCATCTTTGATACACTCAACGCAAAAGCGGCACTTTACGCCATTGACGAAGTATTTGAGGAACGAAAAATCAAACTTCCCATTATGGTATCCGGAACCATCACGGATCAAAGTGGACGAACATTAACCGGACAAACAACCGAAGCATTTTTGATCTCACTTTCCCATATGCCTTTGCTATCCATTGGATTAAATTGTGCTTTAGGAGCTTCGATGATGCGGCCATATTTACAGATTTTGAATGAAAAATCAACCTTTGCTGTCAGCGCACATCCAAATGCCGGACTCCCAAATGAATTCGGACAATACGAAGAAAGTCCACAAATGATGGCAAATCAAATCAAGACGTTCCTCGATGAAAGTTTGGTCAATATTATCGGTGGTTGTTGCGGAACAACCCCAGAGCACATTAGAGCGATTGCCGAGATCGCGAAAAATTACGCACCTCGCCAATTCAATTTAGCATAACTCACTTTTTCTTGAAAAACATGTCACAATCATTGAAATTATCTGGACTCGAACCACTCATTGTAAATGCGGAAAGCAATTTCATCAATATTGGTGAACGCACGAATGTAACTGGTTCAAGGGCGTTTTTACGCATGATTCAGGAAGGAGATTATGAAGCAGCTGTTGCTGTTGCAAGAGAGCAAGTAGAAGGAGGTGCACAGATTATTGACATCAACATGGATGAAGGAATGATTGATGGAAAAGAGGCCATGATTCGTTTCTTAAACCTCATCGCTGCCGAACCTGATATTGCACGAGTTCCCATCATGATTGATAGCTCGAAGTGGGAAATTATCGAAGCCGGATTAAAATGCGTTCAAGGAAAAGGGATTGTCAATTCAATTTCACTGAAAGAAGGTGAAGAAAAATTCATCGAACAAGCAAAAAAAATAAAGCGTTATGGCGCTGCGGTAATTGTCATGGCTTTTGACGAAAATGGTCAGGCAGACAGTTACGAAAGACGAATTGAAATTTGTCAACGATCTTACGATATTCTTACCCAAGTAGTGCTTTTTGCCAAGGAAGACATCATTTTTGATCCAAATATTTTCCCTGTGGCAACAGGAATGGAGGAGCATAACAACAATGCCTTAGATTTTTTCAAGGCAACAAAATGGATCCGCACGAACCTACCTGGCGCACATGTTAGTGGCGGCGTTTCCAATGTGTCCTTTTCCTTTCGCGGTAACAATAAAGTACGCGAAGCCATGCATTCTGCTTTTCTCTACCATGCGATTGCACATGGAATGGATATGGGGATTGTCAATCCAAGCATGTTGGAAGTATATAGCGACATTGAACCACAACTATTAACCTATGTGGAGGACGTGCTGTTAAACCGACGTCCAGATGCCACCGAACGTTTATTGGAATTAGCAGAAACGGTTAAAGGCGATGGGAAGAAAAAAGAAATCGATTTAAGTTGGAGAAATGCTCCAGTGAAAGAGCGCTTGTCTTATTCTCTTGTGAGAGGCTTAGTGGAATTCATCGACGAGGATGTCGAAGAATGCCGCCATTTATTTGATCGACCAATCGAGGTAATCGAGGGTCCGTTGATGGATGGAATGAATACCGTTGGTGATTTGTTTGGAAGTGGCAAAATGTTCCTTCCGCAAGTAGTGAAATCAGCCCGTGTGATGAAAAAAGCAGTGGCCTATTTACTTCCATACATTGAAGCGGAAAAAGGCGGAAAAAGTTCTTATGCTGGAAAAATACTGATGGCTACCGTAAAAGGAGACGTTCACGATATTGGGAAGAACATTGTAGGTGTCGTTCTTGCGTGTAACAACTATGAAGTGATCGACATTGGCGTCATGGTTCCAGCGGAAAAAATCATTCAAACAGCAATTGAAGAAAAAGTAGATGTCATTGGATTAAGTGGACTCATCACGCCAAGTTTGGATGAGATGGTTCATATGGCGAAAGAAATGGAGCGCGCTGGATTGAGTATTCCATTACTCATCGGTGGAGCAACAACCTCCAAGGTTCACACAGCGGTGAAAATTGATCAATTTTATCAATTAGGACAAGCGGTTCATGTACTTGATGCGTCTAGATCGGTAACGGTTGTCGAAAGTTTACTTGGACCCAAAAAAGATGCGTTTATTGCCAATTTGAAAGAGGAATACATTCGCTTGCGTGAGCACCACGAAAAACACCGTGCTGCAAAGGATCTACTAGCACTTGCCGATGCAAGAGCGAATAAAGCATCGCTCGATTTTTCGGAAGGGAACATTGCCATTCCAAAGAAACTAGGAACACATGAATTAGACGTTTCTCTAGAAAAATTAGTACCTTATATTGACTGGACTCCTTTTTTCCAAACTTGGGAATTACATGGTAAATTTCCAGCGATTTTAAGTGACGAAGTTGTTGGTATTGAGGCAACAAATCTATTCGAGGATGCACAAAAAATGTTGGATTCCATGGTGAGTGAATCGTGGGTAAGCGCAAAAGCAATTTTCGGAATTTATCCAGCATCTAGCATTGGAGACGACATTGAAATCACTGATACCAGTTCCTCGGAAGAACGACGATTCATTCAACGAACTTTAAGGCAACAAACGAAAAAAGTACTTGGTCAAGCAAACAGTGCGTTGTCGGATTTTATTGCGCCCAAAGAAAGTGGGAAACAGGATTTCATTGGTGCGTTTGTTGTCACCACTGGAATTGGACTGGATGAACATGTGGAGCGATTTGAAAAAGATCACGACGATTATAGTTCCATCATGGTAAAAGCACTTGCGGATCGACTAGCAGAAGCTTTGGCAGAATATTTACATCACCTGGTTCGCACCGAATATTGGGGCTACGAAAACATGGATTCGTTCACAAAAGATGAGTTAATTCAAGAGAAATACCGTGGAATTCGTCCAGCGCCAGGATATCCTGCCTGTCCAGATCACTTGGAAAAAATAACGATTTTCAATTTGCTGAACGCGACTGAATCCATTGGCGTTTCGTTAACCGAAAGTTTAGCCATGACTCCAGCATCTTCCGTGAGTGGTTGGTACTTTGCCCATCCGGATGCGAAATACTTTGGACTCGGTAAAATTACAGAGGAACAAGTACAAAACATGGCCACACGCAAAGGCGAATCCTACGAATCGATTGCGCGTTGGTATTCGTCCGTTTTGGTTTAACTCGCTTCGTTTTCAAAAACAGCATCGATGGAATGTGGTCCTTGCAAAGCTGCCTGAACAGCCAATTCATCACAGCGTTCATTTTCCGCGTGGCCTGCGTGACCCTTCACCCAAACGAATTTAATATTGAATCGACTATGTGATTGCAAATAACGCAACCAAAGATCCTTATTCTTTTTGTCCTTAAAATCCTTTTTTACCCAGCCAAAAACCCAGCCTTTGGTAATGGAATCGATGACGTATTTCGAGTCCGAATAAACGGTCACGGGATATTTGGTGGCTTTTATTTTTTCAAGAGCCGCACAAACGGCCATTAACTCCATTCGATTGTTCGTTGTCTTACGAAATCCTTCCGATAACTCTTTGCGTTGGCTGCCAAAAATCAGGATAGCCCCATATCCACCCGGACCTGGATTTCCGCGAGAAGAACCGTCTGTAAATATTTTAATTTCTGACATTACTTTTTCTTGTATTTCACTAAAAAGGCGTTAATTCTCGGAGCTAGATTGACCACTTATTCAGATTTTAAACGCTTTGGGTTTTGACTTAAAAACGCCGTCCATGAATCCCCTTTTGCCTTGTTGTGTTCTCCGATTCCTTTGGAAAAATGGTGACAAACGGCTGCTGCAAGTCCATCCGTTGCATCCAAATATTTCGGCATATCCTGAAAATTCAAGAGTTTTTGAAGCATGGCAGCAACTTGTTCTTTCGAGGCAGCGCCACTTCCAGTGATGGATTGCTTGATTCTTCTTGGAGAATATTCTTCAAATGGAATGTTGTGGTTTAAGCATGCGGCAATCGCTACACCTTGCGCACGTCCAAGCTTCAACATCGATTGTACATTCTTTCCGAAAAAAGGTGCTTCAATCGCCATTTCATCGGGTTTATACTCCTCGATGAGCCCATTTAAACGATCCAGTATGCGTTTCAATTTATCGGGTTGATTGGTCAACTTATTTAACTGGATGATGCCAAAATTCAGCATGTGGAGTTGATTCTTTTTCACATGAATGAGTCCATATCCCATCACCGTAGTTCCAGGGTCAATACCAAGAATAATCTTGTCTTCCGTCATTTTTATCCGATTCGGGTTTAAAGCTAGTCAATGTTTAGAAAAGAAGAGAACTCCGAGTGAAAATCCTTTTGAATACATTAATTGGTTGAAGAAATATTGTCTTCTTCCACAAGTGCATCCCCGCGCATACGCAATAACAACTGAATCAGCGCAATGACGTCTTTTTCACAATAAATACGAATGCGATCCAAGTCGTTTTCCTCGTAATATACGCGAGCGACATCCGCACCAGAAATATCATCTTTCGGAGTAGGGATTTTAAAGACGTGACACAACAACGCCAAGGAAGTAAAAGCTTTATAGTCTCCGAACTTCCATAGTTCTAAGGTGTCTAAGTGATTCACTTCCCAAGGTTTTTTGCCTGCAATATCCAAAATTCCTGGAAGAGAAATCCCATTAATGAGCATGCGTCGACAGATATAGGGAATGTCAAATTCCTTTGAGTTGTGTCCACAAATCACATGATAGGTCGTGTTGTAATGTTCTTCCAATAACTTTTTAAACTGACGGAGTAATGTTTCTTCATCGTCGTGGGCGTAGGATTTCAAACGAATGGTTTTTCCAGTGGAGGTCTCTCGAACCATTCCGACAGAAATACAAACGATTTTACCAAATTCAGAAAGTATGCCTCCCTTTTCATTGTAAATCATTTCTATATTTTTCTCCGGATTTACTTGAAATCGATTCTTCGCATAAAAAAGCTCTTGCCCTTTTTCATCCAAGTCTTGGTATTGATAAATTTGAGGTACTGTTTCAATGTCCAAAAAAAGAACTTTGTCAAACTGAATTCGTGAAAGCATAGTGATTGATTTATGAGATGAATATAGGTGAAAATCTTGATTAATCGGAGTAAAAACGTCAAATTTGCTAAAATTGATATATGTCCGAGCAAATAATTATTTCAGGCCAAACAAAACAAGCGAAATACGAGGCCTTATTGCCGCAAATTTTTGCTTTGACGGAATCCGAGTCTTCTTGGATTGCCAATTTGGCGAATACTTCTTCCGCATTAAAGGAAACGTTTGGATTCTTTTGGGTTGGGTTTTATTTGGTTGATGGCGACCAACTTGTTTTGGGTCCATTTCAGGGTCCCGTTGCTTGTACGCGCATTGCCTTTGGCAAGGGCGTTTGTGGCGCTTCATGGGAGCAAAAAACAGCGATTCTCGTTCCAGATGTAGACGCGTTTCCGGGCCACATTGCTTGTAGTTCATTATCGAAAAGTGAAGTAGTACTTCCTTTGTTGAAAGATGGGAAGGTGATCGGTGTGTTAGATGTAGATAGTGATCAGCTCAATGACTTTGATGAGGTAGATGTCAAATTTTTAACGGAACTTTGTACATGGCTCGTTTCATTGCACTAATTTGTCTTCTTTTCCTGATTGCTTCCTGCGGTCAGATTGGGACCATTTCAGGTGGACCGAAGGATGAAATTGCGCCTCAAATTACCTCTTCGAACTTAAGGGATAAACAATTAAACTTTTCTGAAAAAGTCATTGAATTTACCTTTGATGAATATGTAGAGTTAACGAAAGCAGCTGAACAAATCGTTCTTGTTCCGGCGGATTCAAAACTTCAAAGTAAGTTAACAAAAAAAACACTTTCCATTTCGTTTGAGGATTCACTTCAAAAGAATACAACCTATACCCTTTATTTGAATGCTGCGGTGAAAGATGCAACAGAGGGGAACGATTCCCTCATGAAATTTACGTTTTCTACCGGAAAAGTAATTGATTCTCTTTCATTGTATGTCCGAATTTTCGATGCCTTTTCGAAAGAGTGGAAGTCAAAAGTTACCGTTGGTCTTTATCCAAATTTTGAGGATGAGCGTCCACGGTATTTTACACAAAGTCAGTCCAATGGCATCGCACATTTCGAAGCCTTGCGTCCAGGGAATTATTTTGTCAAGGCATTTACTGACTTAAACCAAGATTTACACATTCAAGCATCCGAAAATCAAGGTTTTAACTGGGATGCCATTACCCTTGTTTCCACAATGTCGGATACGCTCCTTCTTCCTATTTCTCTTCCTGTTCAAGAAGACAAGGTGAAAAACGCACGATTGATTCCGCCAGGAATCATTGGTGTTCATGTACCTGCAAATGTCGATCGAACGAACATTCAGTTGAACGAACAAACACGTGACATCAATCAAGTCATCGGTCGAGGTGAGGACAGTATTTTAGTTTCAATTGGCGAGATCAAAGAAATTGATTTGCAACTCATCATCTCCGAGGATACACTTCTTCTTCGAAATACTCCGAAGCAACAAGCAGCGAAAATCGCCGTTCAATTGATCGATAAAGAGGGGATGCAAGATCGTTTCTTCCTATCCTGTTCCGATTTCATTCAATGGATCGACACCAGCAAAATAAAATTAAGAAATATGGACGATAGTAGTCTCGTCACTTATGAAGTAGATTTCCTAGCTAATGAATTCGAAATCCAACCAAAGAAATTCGCCAAAAACTATCAATTGTCCATTGCTGAAGGTGCCATTCTTGGAAAGACCACAAATGTATCTAGTAAATTTCAAAGGGAAATTGCATGGAAACAAGATCGGGACTTCGGTGATTTAACGATTCAACTTAGCGACTCGATAAGCGCAGGAATTATCCATGTCATTCAAAAAAACCAAGTGATTCGGACTGTGTTATTTAACGAAACAGCTAAAATTAGTCTACCTGATTTATTACCAGGTGAATACACCTTTAAAGTGATTATAGATTCCAACAACAATGGAAAATGGGATCCAATTTCACCCAATCTCAAAACATTAGCTGAGGAAGTGTTGTTATTCAATACACCTGTCAAAATAAGAGCAAATTGGGAGGTAGAAGTTAACTTTGACCTCAAATACTAGGCAACCCTAAAAATAAAATAAACGAAAAAATATGAAAAAATTGATTCTCAGTAGCTTCGTGTGTATCTCGCTGTTTACACAAGCACAAGTACAAACACCAAAAGCAAGTCCGAAAGGAAAAGTTCAGCAAACAGTTGGACTAACGGATATTTCAATTAGTTATTCTCGTCCGGCTGTAAAAGACCGCTTAATTTTTGGAGGCCTATTACCCTATGGTGAGATTTGGAGACTTGGAGCAAATGAAAATACTATTTTAAGAAATTCAGATCCGTTGATTTTTAATAGCGATACATTAAAAGCAGGTGCATACGCATTGTATGCGCGTCCGTTTGAAGGAGCTTGGGAGATTATTTTTTACTCGGATACCACCAATTGGGGACTGCCTGAAAAATGGGACGATTCAAAAATCAGTTTTAGGGGTAAGGCAGTGGTTGAAAAATATCCATTTGTTCAAGAGAATCTCTTAATTGGGATTGAAAATTTAAGTTCAAATCATGGAGAAATTAAGATTTCTTGGGAACACTATTCTGCCTCGTTGCCCTTTACTTTAAATACGAAAGAAAAAGTACTAGCTAGTATCAAGAAAACAATGAGTTCAAAAACGATCTCAGCGGATGATTATTTCAAGTCTGCTAGTTATTACTATGCCGAACAGCTGGATATGAAACAAGCGTTGAGCTGGGCTGAGAAAGCGGTAGCTGAAAAAGGTCCAAGTGCTTACTGGATGACCCGTTTACTAGCTCAAATAAAGGCGGCAAATGGCGATTACAAAGGTGCTATGGAAACGGCTAAAAACTCCATGATAGAAGCAGAAAAAGATGGTGATCAGAACTATGTTAAAATGAATCAACAATCCATCGAAGAGTGGAGTAAAAAGAAATAACATTGTTCCAAAAGTACCGCTATCACATTTGGTTACATGTGATCATTTTCATGTGGGGATTTACCGGAATACTTGGTAAACTGATTCACTTAGATGCCATCATAATTGTATGGTATCGTGTGATTATTGCGGCTTTGTTCCTTGTGTTTTACTTTATTTGGATGAAAAAATCCTTTTCATTTCCACTGAAGCACGCATGGAAAATCATACTGGTTGGAATGATTGTCGCTGGACATTGGATGACCTTTTATTATAGCATTCAGTTATCTACAGCATCACTCGGAATTTTATGCCTATCCACTACGACTTTACATGTCACTTGGATAGAACCGATTGTCATGAAGCGAAAATTTTCTTGGATGGAGTTCTTCTTTGGATTGCTCGTCATATTTGGGATTTATTTCGTCGCACACGATTTCAATGAGACTGAAAAAACCGCCTTGTACTTTGGACTTGTATCCGCATTACTCGCTGCTTGTTTTTCCGTTTTTAACGGTCGACTGGCCCAAGATGTAGAATCAGCTCATATTACTTTGTTCGAACTCATCACTGGGATTGTCTTTATCAGCTTCGTTCTAGGATTCAGTGGGAAGTTAACTACTGAGCACTTAAGTATGAGCTTATCAGACGGATTGTGGTTATTGTTTCTCGGTGTGGTATGTACCTCCTTTGCCTTTTTAATGACGATTGAAATCGTTAAAAGACTTGGTGCGTTTACCGTTTCCTTGAGCATAAATCTAGAACCTGTTTACACCATCATCTTGGCAATTTTCATTTTGAAAGAACATAAATTATTGAATATAAACTTTTACCTAGGATCTTTGATCATCATATTAGTAGTAATTGCTAATGGATTGTATAAGAATTGGCTGAACAAATCCGAACAAAAAACAAAAATGACAGAAAATGGAATATACTAATCTTGGAAAATCCGGCTTACAAATTAGCCGACTTTCATTGGGTTCATGGTTAACCTTCGGGAAGCAAATTGGCGATGACGTCGCTGAAAGACTCATGGACATCGCTTATGAAAATGGAATTAATTTCTTCGATAACGCGGAGATTTATGCCCGTGGTAAAAGTGAAGAAGTGATGGGGTCCATCCTTAAAAAGAAAAATTGGTCGAGAGACAGTTACATCGTGAGTAGCAAAGTGTTTTTTGGTAACGGAGGTCAACTTCCTACGCAAAAAGGATTAAGCCGCAAACACATTGTGGAAGCGTGCGAACAAGCACTGAATCGTTTTCAATTAGACTATTTAGATTTGTTTTTGTGTCATCGTCCAGATAAACAAACGCCGATCGAAGAAACAGTTTGGTCGATGCACCAACTAATAATGCAAGGAAAAATCTTGTATTGGGGAACATCCGAATGGAGTGCGCAAGAGATCATGGAGGCGCACATGTTTGCAAAACAAAACCACCTCATCGGCCCAATTGTCGAACAACCAGAATACAACATGTTTACACGTCAAAAAGTAGAAGTGGAATTTTCTCAAGTGTACAAGACTGTTGGACTCGGAACAACTATTTGGTCACCGTTGGCAAGCGGGATCTTAAGTGGGAAATACAACAAAGACTTTCCTAATGATACTAGACTTGGAATGGAAGGAATGGATTGGTTGAAAGAAAAAAACCTGACAGCAGAACGCATTGATGTTGTAAAAAAATTAAGTGCTTTGGCAGCAGATTTAGACATATCGCTTCCGGTTCTTGGACTTGCTTGGTGTTTGAAAAATCCAAATGTGAGCACCGTCATTTTAGGAGCTAGTAAAGAGTACCAATTAACCGAGAATTTAAAATCACTTGATGCCAAAGAAAAACTCACGGCAGAAGTGATGGAAGAAATTGAATTGATCCTATCAAATAAACCCATTCACCCGGATCATTAATAAACAATTTTTATAATTGGCTGTTAGTCCTTTAAATCACTAATTTTGCCCAGCATTATTTCAGAAGCATGATTGAAACAGATATTATTATTATTGGCGCAGGTCCAGTCGGACTTTTTACCGTATTTGAGGCCGGACTTTTAAAGCTGCGTTGTCATTTAATTGATTCATTACCACAGGCTGGTGGACAATGTTCAGAGATTTATCCAAAGAAACCGATATACGATATACCTGGGTTCCCTTCCATTCTGGCAGGAGAATTAATCGACAATTTAATGGAACAAGCAGCGCCCTTCAAACCGGGATTCACCCTTGGAGAAGCGGCACTTTCGATTGAAAAAACTGCGGATGAAAAATTCATTGTCACAACAATCAAAGGAACCAAACACATTGCTCCAATTGTCATGATTGCAGGTGGACTTGGTGTTTTCGAACCAAGAAAACCACCTATTGAAAACATTGTTGACTTTGAAGATAAAGGGGTGGAATACATCATTAAAGATCCCAGTATTTATCAAGATAAAGTATGTGTCATTGCGGGTGGAGGTGACTCCGCACTAGATTGGTCAATTTACTTAACCGAGCGAAAAATTGCGAAAAAAGTACATTTAGTACACAGAAGCAGTTCGTTCCGTGGACATTTAGATTCTGTTCAAAAAGTCATTGACATGGCCGGAACAGGCGAAATTAATTTAATTACAGAAGCAGAAGTGACTGGATTATCTGGAACGGATAAACTAGAGAACGTTCATGTGACACATCAGAAAGATGGCAAAATCGTGATTAATGCCGATCATTTCATTCCGCTTTTTGGATTAAAACCAAGTTTAGGTCCAATTGCAGATTGGGGATTAGAAATTGAGAAAAGCGCCATTAAAGTAAACACACTGGACTATTCCACGAATATCCCAGGGATTTATGCGATTGGTGATGTGAATACGTATGAGAACAAATTAAAATTGATTCTTTGCGGATTCCATGAAGGAACCCTAGCTGTTCAATCCGCATTTGCCCGCATTCATCCAGAGAAAAAGAACGTCCTGAAGTATACGACCGTTAACGGTGTTCAAGGATTTTAATTGACTTTTGATATTCGCTTGAAAGGAGTAACTTTGTTCAGATGAATCGCTGGACCGTTAATTCTGTAGTTATACTTGGACTCGTTTCCATTTTTAGTATCCTGCTTGTGCAATTCGTATGGATGCGCAGTACGGTGGAAATGCAGGCGAAAAACATCGCTATCCAAGAAAAAGAAGATAGCTTAAACTTACGCGAATTTTCTCAGCAAGCGCATAGCGCATTAAGAGAAGTGCTCGAACAAATTTCCCCAGATCAGCCGGATCACACCGATTTATATGGTGTCATTAAACAAATCAAAAGCAATCAGTTTACGGTAGACTTTTCCGAAGAACTACAGCCTTTTTACCTCGAGACACTTCTGAAAAAGGAACTGTATCATCAAAACATTCATCAAGACTTTGTCTATGGGATTTATGATTGTTTCAAGGATTCCATCGTATTAGGAAACCTCATTACATTCACAAAAGACTCCTTATATGCGGATTCGAAAAAAGGATTGCCAGGTCTTACCCCTGAATCTTTGAACCTGACAAAAGACGGACATTATTTTACGGTTTATTTTCCAAACGTTAAACCAAAGCCAATCGAAGCCGCATCCTTTGTTTCTCCGTGGGTTTACCTCGTGATCATTATTCTTTTCGTTATTGTTTTCTTCGCTTTTAGTCTTGGGATTATTATTCGTCAGAAGAAACTTTCAGAGGTGAAAACGGACTTCATAAACAACATGACGCACGAACTAAAAACGCCAATTTCTACGATTAGTCTCTCCAGTGAAATGCTGATGCGAATGGATTTATCTGAAGAAAATCAAGAGAAAATACGCAAGTATGCCAGTATCATATTTAAAGAAAATAAACGACTTGAAAATCAAGTGGAGCGCGTTTTAAACGTTGCAAAACTCGATAAGGAACAGGTCATTCTAGACAAAGAACCATTCAACGTTCACGAATTATTACAGGAGGTGAAAGAGAATTTCGAATTTAATCAAACCGAAATTGGCGGTGTCATTTCCTTGGATTGCAGTGCAGAAGTATTCCAAATCCAGGCGGATAGCGTTCACTTAACGAATGTTGTGTACAATTTATTAGACAACGCGATTAAGTACTGTGAAGGTAAAGCGGTCATTCAGATCCATACGCGCAATGAACGTAATGGGCTGTTCATTGAAGTCAGCGATAATGGAATAGGAATCAAAAAGGAAAATTTCAAATTGATTTTTGATAAATTCTATCGAGTGCCTACAGGAAATGTCCACGATGTAAAAGGATTTGGCTTAGGACTTTTCTATGTGAAATTAATCATTGAAGCACATCACGGAAAGATTGATGTAAAAAGCATTTTAGGTAAAGGCACCACTTTTTCAGTGTGGATCCCTTTTGCTTGATTTTTTCACACGAACCAAATAGCTGTCTGGCTGTGGGAAAATCCCTTTTCTAACAACATTTTTATTCGGTAGGTTCAGAATAAATCGCTCCTCAATCTCTTCGTTTTTTCGTTCCATGACAATAATTATTTCATCTGGATTCAGCGATTTTTCGGCCGAATAGTTTCCGTTATAATGACTCGTTCCAATAGTGAGATATAGGCTGTCCTTACGGAGAATTAATACCATTTTAGAAGGTGATATCTCCACTATTTCTTGACCTAGTAAAGCACTATGTTTGGGTATTTCACCATGGTATTCTTTGCAATACTTGCGTTTTACTCGCAAAGATTGAGCGGAAGAATCCACAACAACGGCTAATAAAAAAACGAAGGTGATAATCCATTTCATACACGAAAATAAACATTTCTAGTGGAACATAAGAATTAAACAAAATCGAACGGATTTGATTGCATCTTTCACGTCAAAAGTAAAATTTTGGCTATTTTAGCGCTAATCTTCAAAGACATGAAACAATACCACGATTTACTTCAGCACATTCTTGATCACGGTGTTAAAAAAGAGGACCGTACAGGTACAGGTACAATTTCGGTATTTGGTTATCAAATGCGCTACAACCTGCAAGAAGGGTTTCCTTGTGTAACTACTAAAAAACTGCATTTACGCTCCATTATACACGAGCTACTATGGTTTTTGAAAGGTGATACAAATATTCAATACCTAAAAGAAAACAATGTTTCCATTTGGGACGAGTGGGCGGACGAAAACGGGAATTTGGGTCCAGTGTATGGATCTCAATGGAGAAGTTGGCCGGCAGCAGATGGACGCCACATCGATCAAATCACTCAAGTCATTGAACAAATAAAAAACAATCCTGATTCACGAAGAATCATCGTTTCCGCATGGAACGTGGGAGAAATCGACAAAATGGCTTTGCCGCCTTGTCATGCATTTTTTCAATTTTATGTAGCGGACGGGAAATTAAGTTGTCAATTGTACCAGCGTAGTGCAGATACTTTTTTAGGTGTTCCTTTCAACATTGCTTCCTATGCCCTTCTGACCATGATGATGGCACAAGTTTGTGGCTTAGAGGCGGGAGACTTTGTTCATACCTTAGGGGACGCACATTTATACTCGAATCACATCGAGCAAGCACACTTGCAGTTGTCACGTGAATTTAGAACCTTGCCAACCATGAAAATCAATCCGGAAGTGAAAAGTTTATTTGATTTTACCTACGATGATTTCGAATTGTGTAATTACGATCCACATCCACACATTAAAGCAGCGGTAGCCATCTAATGAAAACTGCACTCATCGTTGCCATGGATTCCGACAGAGGAATTGGAAAGAACAATGACCTCATGTGGCACTTGCCAAAGGACATGAAATTCTTTAAAGACACTACACAAGGACAAATAGTTGTAATGGGTCGAAAGAACTACGATAGTATTCCCGAGAAATATCGTCCACTGCCAAACCGTTTGAATGTTGTGTTAACGCGAAACGAAAACTTTGACGCACCCAATTGTTTGGTCTTTCATTCCTTGGAGGAATGTCTTACGCACTTCAAAGAAGAAAGCGAACGTATTGTTTTCATCATTGGTGGCGGTGAAATATACCGCATGGCATTAGATTCAGGCATTCTAAACGAAATGTACATTACACATGTTCATGAACGCTACGATGCAGAAACGTTTTTCCCAAGCTTTGAAGAAGATAAATGGGACAGTGAGATTCTATTTGATCAGGAAAAAGACACGCAACATGAAGCAGCCTTTACCGTGAAGAAATACACAAGAAAAGCTTAAATCAAACTTAATTTCATCACCGAAATAAGTGCTGCTGTTTCCGTTCTTAACCTAAAGTCACTTAGGCTCACAGCTTGATACCCATGCTCAAGCGCTAATTTTACTTCATTTTCTGAGAAATCTCCTTCTGGCCCGATGATAAACACCTTCGATTCTGAGATGGTGGACAAAGGGATTTTTGCAGCTGGATAACAATGTCCAATGTATCCATTTGGATGTGTTTGCACAAAGGTATGAAAAGCGACTAATTCACAAATTTCCGGTAAATAATAGCGTTTGGATTGCTTCATGGCAGAAATAGCAATTTTTTCTAAGCGATCCAATTTTAGTTGGCCACGTTCATTGTGATCACACTTTAAAAATGTTAGTTTACTTAGGCCTATTTCCGTTGCTTTTTCCATGAGCCACTCCATGCGATCCATGTTTTTAGTTGGCGCCAAGGCTAAATGTATCTCTTGACTCGCTGGTGGAAAAAATTCAGAACTGAGAATCCGTAATCTACATTTTTTAGGATGATCATCCTCAATTTCGGCAAGCGCAGAAATTCCTTTCCCATTGAGTAATTCAACTTGTGAGCCGGCTTTTAACCTGAGTACGCGAATGCTATGTTTCGACTCTTCTTCTGACAGCGTATACTCTTTCGATTGAGCGGTGATTTCCGGTGCGTAGAATAGGTGCATTAATGTAGTATTTGGTAGGTCAACTCTTTCAATAATTCTCCCTGAGTCATGCTTGAATTGCCCACACCCTTTGATTTTAAATCGAAACGATGCAGTAACTCAATAGCAGCAGCAATTTTTCGCGGGTCGTATTGATTCTTGGCTTGCAACAACTCCCCAGCGACGAATGGGTGAACACCAATGGATTGGGCGACGGCTTCCCTCGATTTATTCGGCAAGAAATGGATGCGCATGATTTGAGAGAAAAACTTAAATAAATTAGCAATGATCACCGTTAAATCCACTGCTTTCGGATTGTATTCAAAATATTGGATGATCTTGAATGCCTTTTCCGTATTTCGACTTGAAATCGCATTGACAAATTCAAATACATTATAGTCTTTGGATATGCCAATATTTAATTCAATATGCGTTTCGTCTATGGTTGTACCCACTGGAAGTAGAATGGCCAATTTTTCTAATTCTTTGACTATTCGACCTAAGTCTGTCCCAAGAAATTCTGCCAAAAGCATGCTTGCTTTGGAATTGATTCCGTATCCGGTGGATTTTACATACGTCAATATCCAATCTGCCAATTGGTATTCGCGTACTTTATCGGATTTGAAAATCGCGCCATTTTTCGCAAAGGATTTGAGTACTTTTTTACGCGCATCAAAGGCCTTGTATTTGTGACAAATAACAAAAATGGTATTCGCTGACGGGTCTTCTGCATATTGCTCTAATCCATCCATGTTTTTGAAGTCTTGGGCTTCCTTCAAAACAACAAGTCGTCTATCCGACATCATTGGATAGGACTTTAGTTCGCTGATTAAGGATAAAAGTTCGGTGTCCTTTCCGTAAAGAATTGTTTGATTGAAATCTCTCTCATGTTCTTCGAGGGCATGATCGATAATCGCATCAGTTATCAAGTCAATAAAATATGCCTCTTCCCCATGAAGAAAGTACATTTTTTCAAACTTTTTATTTCGGATATCCTTTAACAGCAGTTTATGATCCATTACTGATGTTTTTCCCAAATTTGACATAATTCTACTAGCGTAGCAACAGCCTTTTGCATGTCCTGAATACTGACGTATTCCTGACGAGAATGAATGGCCATTTCTCCAGTGAAGATGTTTGGACAAGGCAATCCCATAAAAGACAGCCTAGACCCATCGGTTCCACCACGAATAATTGCGCGATTAGGTTCAAGGCCTGCTTTACGCATCGCCTCGACCGCATAATCCGTTACAAAAGGAAGGTCTTTCAAAATTTCATTCATATTTCGATACTGCTCCGTTACCTCAAAGTCGAAGTGAGCTCCTGGATTCGCAGAAACAACCGCTTCGCACATTTCCTTCAAACGCTGTTCGTATATCGCTAATTTTGATGTGTCATGATCACGGATAATGAATTGTACCGTTGTCGACTCTAAGCCACCTTCTACAGCAACTGGATGAACGAATCCTTCTCGACCGGATGTTGTTTCTGGCGACCATGAGTCCTTCGGCAAGGCGTCAATAAGAGATGCTGCCAACTTCATGGAATGTACCATTTTATTTTTCGCATATCCTGGGTGAGCGCTAATTCCATGAAAGGTCATTTTCACGGCATCTGCCGAAAAGGTTTCGTCCTCAATGTCGCCGAGCGGACCGCCATCTAATGTATAACCATAATCGGCATTCAATCTGCTCATATCAAGGTGCTCGACACCTCTCCCCACTTCTTCATCGGGTGTGAACAGGATGCGGATTGGGCCATGTTTCACCTGTGGATTTTGTTGAATGTATTGAGCAAAGTCCATGATGATGGCAACACCTGCTTTATCATCAGCCCCAAGGAGCGTTAAACCGCTTGCCGTGACAATATCATCGCCAATTTTGGATGCAAGGTAGCGGTGTTTCTCTGTCGTAATGATTTGACTTGTATCATCGGGTAAAATAATTGGAGCTCCTGTATAATTGCGATGTACAATTGGCTTCACATTCGTTCCGCTGCAGTCAGGCGCCGTGTCCATATGGGAACAAAAACAAATCGTTGGAAGGTCAATTCGCTCAGAGTTTGAAGGTAGCGTAGCAAAGACGTAACCCCATTCATCCATCTCAGCATCCGAAACACCTAAGTCTTTTAATTCACTCACCAAGACTTTACTTAAGTCCTTTTGCTTTTCAGAGGAAGGGAAACTTGCTGAATTTGGATCCGCAGTAGTATCTATCTGAACATAGCGCAAAAAACGTTCTTCAACGGAGTAGGAGTAGGACATAATTTCTTTTATCCAAAATTAGCAAGAATCGCGAAAAATAAGGTGTGCTTAGGGAACTAATTCACGCAATGTTTTCAACTCTTCCACCTTTTCGCTATTCCCTACTTGTTGAAAGGAGGAGATTAAATTAGTAAGCATCCGCTTGATGACAGATGTATTGGAACAAGGCTCGAAATATTCTCTGTGATGATTTAAATTCAAGCCGTTTAAAAAGTCCTTGATTTCATTGGTGTCAAAAATACTTCCTTTGGAGAAGGCATTTATGTAAAACAGTACGCCAAATTCATTTTGTTGATTGATCGCAAAACTAGAATATTTGGCATCCATGTAGGCCAAAATAAAGTGATTTGGCAAGTTGACTCCATAAATAGGCAGATCCAATGATTGAGCAACGATGCTATAAATTAAACAAAGACTTAATGGATTCCCTTTTTTAGATTCCAGTACCGTATTTATGTACGAATTAACGGAGGAATGGAAATTCTTGTTGTCACCATGAAAATGATGCAATCCAAAGAAAATTCTATTGAATATTTTTACTTGCTCATATGCCGTTTGATGATCGTTTAATTCTAGCCAAATATCGCGACGAATCATTTGAATCGATTCATGGATTTTTTGTTCATCCAATCCTGGATACTGGTATTTCGCTATGATGATAGCGCCTTCTAGTAAGTCTTTTTCCGCGGAATGAACCCACGTTTGTAAGTGCGCTTTGACTTCATCGAATTGAATATCGTGAATAATTGTTTCGATTCGATTTTGAAAAAGTAAGCCGTAGTAATCAGCTTCCCAAGAATTTTCTAAGTAAGGGATCGCTTCAGAGCCAATTTTTAACAATTGGTCACGCACATGTTCAAAGACCGACTCGTCTGGGTCGTCAATAAGTTGAACTAATGCTTGAATGGATGAAGTTGCGATCATACGAAGGCAAATATATTCCGTTCACACTTGTCGAAATTTGAGATCTCAGATCTTTATCAAAGGATAAATGTTAATTTTCATGAAACAATTTCATAAAAGTCCCGTTAGAACTACACAATTACTGAATTAACTTTGCTACAGGTTGATTTTAAAGAGGCTCTTTATGGGCCTCTTTTTTTATATTTGATGAAAATCTAACATGAAAATTCCTTTTTTTACACTTGTGTTCCTATTGATTAACCTATCATGTCAAACGAATCCTTGCAAAATGACCGCGGATGAATTTGAACAAAAAGGGTCTTATTTAGGCAAAGTACATATCTCAAAAAATGAGGCTTGTCCGGTTTACATTACCATTGAAGGAGTTTTTAGCAAATCGAGTATTGTCGATTTTCACACCATTTATCCAATCAATTTAGCGCGCAAATTCAAAAAGGACGGACTGTATTTACAATTCAATTACTCGGTAAGTCGAGCAATGAGTCCACAAGGATGCAAGACCGATGGAGTTGTTAGTTTAGAGAATGTTGAAAAATCAAAAGCAACTGCAGGAATTAAACTCCAGTAAAATCACGCACTAGGTAACTCAAGGCTTTTCCCACCATCAGCATATCCATTTCGGAGATTGGTGCAGCTTCTGTTAAATTCAAATAAGCCACTTGCTTTTGTATTTTCGCAAATACGTGTGTAAACTGACGAACTTGATCGAGTGTCCAGCCACTTGGAGACAACGCACTGCTTGGCATGTAAGCGATGGAATCCATATCGATCTCGAGTCCAACCTGAGTATCCGTATGAAAATGACGAAGGATGTTTTCCAGATCGTTCAACAAATCCCTCTGCTGAAATACGTACGATTCATAAAACGAATGAAAAATTTGATCATTTTTCAATGCTTCACGAATATGCGCATTGTTATACGCTTCATGTAGGCCTAGAACGGAGTAATGCAATAAAGCGCCCTCCCCTAATGCTGTTGAAAAAGAATTCCCGCTATGTCGAACTTCTGTTGAGCGCAAGTCCGCGTGAGCATCTAGATTGATGACCGCTAATTTTTGATTTTTCGCAGACCAACGAATAATGGGAAGCGCATTATTATGTCCACCTCCGATGAAAATAGGAACCTGATTGGAGGCTACATATTTATTCAAAATCAACTCTAAAAAAGTGTCTAATTCATTTACTTTATCTTCCTGTTGCACTTGGAAATCACTTTCTACCACCTCGCCTAATATGCAAATGGAATGCTTCGGATAATCTTCATGCACCTGCGTATTTAGGTAGGCATTCACAAATGCTGGGAAGGCAAATTGCGCGCCTGATCGACCCTTGTTAGCTAATGGTCCACAACATTCACGAATACCGATAATCACGTAGGCCGACTCCGAAAGAGATTGCTTGAGTAAGTAATCTCCTATTCGCTCTTCTCCAATTCGATGAGCATAGTTATTTTGGATAACGGTTGAATCCCACTGATGAAATGAAAAAGATGAATTAGGACTGTTCATGTAAGATCAGGTTTGAAACAAAGGTAGGAATTGGCATTGGTTTCATGGTCATTGCATCCACAAAAACCAAGGTAGTCTCTGCTTCATTCAATTTGCTCTTGTCTTCATTAAACACTTCGTAGTTAAATGTAATTCTCGTTCCCTCTAATTTAGTGATGGTAGTCTTTATCTCAAGTAGGTCATCATACCTTGCCGGGAGCTTATAGGAAATGTTAAATTCAGTTACTGGTAATAATATTCCATTTTCCTCTAAGTTTTTATAAACAATTCCCAATTCTCGGAGGGCTTCTACGCGGGCAACCTCAAAATATTGTGCGTAATTTCCGTAATAACAGAACCCCATTTTATCCGTTTCACTGTATCGAACGCGGAGTTTTGTTGAAAACCTTTTGATCACATTTTTCTCATTCATGGAACGAAGTTAAATAATCAGGAGATTCTTTTGAGAAAAGAAGTAAAAAATCGTAAATTAGCTATGGATTTAATATTAATTCTCTATTATCAAAAATAATCCAATACATGTAAAATAAATTAAATAATCAAGGGGTATTTGATTTTTTTTTTAACTTTTTTATGTAAATATTTGTCATCTCTTTATTTCAAAACACAATTGGGGAATTCTAGCTCTAATTGAAAGCAAGTGTAAATAAGATTATGTTAAAAACTATGAATTTAAGTCACGAAGCGGCATGGGATGCCTGTTTGAAAGTTATAAAGGATAATATTTCATTACAAGCGTTTAAAACTTGGTTCGAACCAATTATTCCTACGAAATTAGAGAATAGTGTTTTGACCATTCAAGTGCCCTCTCATTTCTTTTATGAATGGTTGGAACAACACTATATTGTTTTACTAAGAAAGGTTGTTAAAAAGGAGCTTGGTGCGGAAGGTACTTTAGAGTATAGCATTGTGATGGAAAACAACTCTCGTACTTCAAATCCTTACACAGTTAAAATCCCTGCAAATAATTCGAGTAATTTAAAAAATGCTCCTATTAATCTCCCGATAAACAATAACGAAAAACAAATACGAAATCCTTTCATTATTCCAGGATTGAAAAAAGTGAACATCGAATCCAATTTGATTCCAAACTTCACTTTTGAAAATTTTGTCGAAGGTGAATGCAACCGTCTAGCGAGAGCATCAGGATATGCCGTTTCGAATAAACCAGGAGGTACTGCATTCAATCCGCTTTTATTATACGGTGGCGTTGGATTAGGGAAAACTCACTTAGCGCATGCAATCGGGATTTCCATCAAAGATAATTTCCCGAATAAGACTGTACTATATGTTCAGTCAGAAAAATTCGCGCATCAATTTATTGATGCGATTAAAAATCAAAGCACGAACGACTTTGTGCATTTTTATCAAATGATTGATGTATTGATCATTGACGATGTACAATTCTTTGCTGGAAAAGAACGCACACAGGATGTATTCTTCTCGATTTTTAATCACTTGCATCAAAATGGAAAACAAATTGTATTAACATCTGACAAAGCACCTGTAGAGATGCAAGGGATGGAACAACGTTTGCTTTCACGTTTTAAATGGGGTTTATCTGCTGATTTAGGGACGCCAGATTTAGAAACGCGCATTGCGATTTTAGAAAAGAAAATGTATGGTAGTGGTATTGAATTGCCACGTGAAGTTGTTGAATACCTCGCGTATTCTATCAATACGAATGTAAGAGAAATTGAAGGGGCACTGAACACACTTTTAGCTCAAGCTTCATTGAACAAAAAAGCCATTACATTAGAATTGGCAAAACAAATGGTTGATAAATTCGTGCGAAGTACGGCACGCGAAGTTTCCATTGAATACATTCAAAAAGTGGTCTGTGATTATTTCGATTTACCAATTGAGATGCTTAAATCAAAAACACGTAAACGCGAAGTTGTTCAAGCAAGACAAATTTCTATGTATTTCTCTAAAAAAATGACAAAGTCATCTTTAGCGAATATTGGCGCGCATTGCGGAGGAAAGGATCACGCTACCGTTTTGCATGCATGTAGAACAGTTGTGAACTTATCTGAAACGGATAAACAATTCCGTCATTATTTAGAAGAATTGGAGAAAAAACTTACGATTCAATAAGGAAACGTTTACTTATCAAACTTACTTCATGACACGCATACTGATGGTATGTTTAGGCAATATCTGTAGGTCTCCAATGGCTGATGGATTGTTACGTCGCAAGGTAATAGAGAATAATCTAGACGTTTTTGTCGATTCAGCTGGAACGGCGAATTATCATGTTGGAAAACAAGCTGATGAGAGAATGCGTCAGACGGCAAAAGCTAATCATACGAATATTGACGAACTCCGCGCTAGACAATTTACAGCATCAGATTTCTCGCTTTTTGACAAGATTTATGCGATGGACAAAGAGAATTACGATAATATAATCCGTTTGGCGAAAAATCCAAGTGACAAACTGAAAGTAGATTTACTGTTAAACGAACTATCTCCAGGGGAGAATCGAGCTGTTCCTGATCCATATTATGGGACAGAAAAGGATTTTCAAGAAGTATATCATTTATTAGATCATGCCACAGATGTGGTGTTAAGCAAAATTAAAAATGGCACAATTAGGTAATATCTATTTAATACCCAATACATTAGGAGGAGAGTCTGTTTCAGACATCTTGCCTTCAGATGTTCAAAAGATCGCGACAAGTTTGCGTTATTTTGCTGTAGAAGAAATAAAATCAGCTAGGCGCTTACTTCGGAAAATGGACCGAACTTTCCCAATTGACGATTCACAATTCTTCATCATTAACAAACATACCAAAGAATCTGAATTAATGAAGATTCTAATGATCTTGATTAAAGGCAACAACATCGGCATTATTTCAGAAGCTGGTTGTCCTGGCGTTGCTGATCCCGGAGCAGAATTAGTTGCCTTAGCGCATACTCAAAAGATCAAAATTGTTCCTTTGGTTGGACCATCCTCTATTTTACTTGCTTTAATGGCGAGTGGCTTTTCGGGGCAAGAATTTTCTTTTCATGGATATTTACCAAGAGAGCGTAAGGATCGGATTAAAAAATTGAAAGATTTTGAGATGGACACCAAGAGAAGTGGAAAAACGCACATTTTTATGGACACACCATTTCGAAACATGCATGTTTTAGAAGATATGTTGAATGATTTGGGTGATAACACACCTCTATGTATTGCCTCGAATGTGACCCTCCTTACTGAACAAATCAGAACACAAACAGTTAAAGATTGGCGAGAAAAGCACTATGACATTGGAAAAATTCCAGCGATTTTCCTGATTGGAACAGCTCAATAATTTCATAAATTACCTTCGGGTGGTTTATGAAATCTAACGTCATTTCTTAGCTGCTAAGATCCATTTATTCAGAATACATCTCAAATTTAGGTAAACTAAACGCCTCTAGAATCACTTATACCTATACAATGTGCAGGATGAGATCGTATAGGCGAACTATGAGGGGAACTTATGGGGATAAATTCGCATAAAATGTACATTGAACATCCGAAGGTTACAAATCCAGCGGTGCTTTACTGCCGTATTATTACCAGCGGTGCAGTTGCGGATAGTTTCAAAATCTTGGGCATAAACTTACCCCCGACGATTCTGACGAATGTCGGGGTCTTTAAAATCGGCGTCTCCCGAAGCATCGGGATTACGCTCCCATCCATCGTTTATTGTTGCTTCATTCAAGAAAATCTTGGGCATAAAAAAACCCCGACGATTCTGACGAATGTCGGGGTCTTTAAAATCGGCGTCGACTTACTCTCCCATCCTCAAAAGGACAGTACCATCAGCGCAAGCAGGCTTAACTTCTCTGTTCGAAATGGGAAGAGGTGGACCGTGCTGCTATAAACACCCAAAAACGTTGACTTAAAAGATAAGTCTAATATTTTTGATATATCGGACGATTGAAGTAGTAATAAATAAGAAGTAACAAGTTAGTAAGTCTACGGGTTATTAGTACTACTCGGCTTTGACATTACTGTCTTTACACCTATAGCCTATCAACGTGGTAGTCTTCCACGGCCCTTAAAAGAAATCTCATCTTGAGGCGAGTTTCGTGCTTAGATGCTTTCAGCGCTTATCTCATCCATACATAGCTACCCTGCGATGCAGCTGGCGCCACAACAGGTACACCAGAGGTATGTCCACCCCGGTCCTCTCGTACTAGAGGCAGG
>CAIOSO010000012.1 GCA_903860985.1 uncultured Flavobacteriales bacterium | reverse complement strand
CGATTTCCGGAAGATTTTATGTTTGAACTGACAGAAGTCGAAATGAAAAACTTGACATCACAAATTGTGATGTCAAGTTGGGGAGGTACCAGACATGTAATATTCGCTTTCACAGAACAAGGAATAGCCATGCTATCAAGTGTACTAAAAAGTAAATTGGCCATTCAAATCAACATTTCCATCATGCGTGCATTTGTGATGATGCGTCAATGGAGCCTCACCTATCATGAACTAGCGGAGCGATTAGAAGAGTTGGAACGTAAACACGGACAGCGCTTTGATGGCATTGAACAAGTGTTAAATTACTTTATACAGAAAGACAAACAAAGCGCTCAGCAGAATCAAAGAAAACAAGTGGGGTATAAAAAATAGCAGAAGGTATTCGCAGAGAAAGAATTGAAAAACTTGGTATCACAAATTGTGATACCATAATGTGGAGGTGCCTGACAAAGAACAATTCAAACGATTTCCCAGCGACTTCATGTTTGAGTTAAGCAATGATGAGTGGAATGACTTGAGGTGCAATTTTAGCACCTCAAGTTGGGGACAGAATTCAAGAAGACATCGAAAAATAAACAAATCCGATCCCCATTCGATGATTTATAAACTATTTTTCTATTTTTATAAATCATTGATCAATGAGGCATAGCAAACAGATGTATGTTGAGCTTCAGAGAATTCATGAGGGGTATAAGTAAGTTAGCGTTAATGCTAAGATGACAGTGCAAACATGAAAACGATAGTGCAAAAAACAACAGAAAAATCAGGAAAATGACAGCGACAGAATGGATATTGAAACTAAAGACGGACGGAGTTCTAATTGAAGGGACGAAGAATGAAAAACAATATTTACATCTTCAAACGCCTTGTAAGGTTCATCTTACAGACAACACAACTAATCAACTTCGGGACAGTTATCAAGCAGACCAAGAAAAAGGGGGTGTTTTAGTAGCAATACCCAAACGAATAAATGGTGTTACTCATCTGACAATTGATAGAGCAATTTTTCTTACAAATGTTTCGGACGCACCGCAGAACAGTTATCTGCCTGACAGTAAAGAATTAAATCAAGCACTCAAAGATACTTACTCTGGACAGACCGAAAATTCTTTGCCAATTTGTTTTCATACTCATCCAACTCACTCGGACAACCCAATTAACGAGATGTTTAATTACATTTTTCAATGTAACACATCCGAACAAGACCAACTTGTTTCTGATACTCCTGTTTCAGTTGGCGACTTGAGTGTTTTAATGCCTCGTAGCTTAGTGCTTTGTAACCGCAAACTTTCTGATAAAATGTTTATTGGTTTCTATAACGGACTAATTGCACCAATTGAATTTGAAGTTCACAGACACGAACAAACTCAAAAGGCGATGGACAGCATTTTCAAAAATGTTTCCGAGTGGTCAAAGGAAGGGAATAACAAATGGTGGTTAGTTGGTGGCGGAATTGCTCTTGCATTTTTGATTATTCGCTACAACAAATCTGCAATTCCTCTTATATTGATGCTCATTCCAATGTCGCAAATCTTTATCAACGACCAACACGGACAACCAAAATACTTTGCTCATGTTACCAATGGATCAGTAACTATTGACTTGCCAGGATAGAGCTATGAATAAACTGACTAGAATTATTGACCGACAAACCTTCGTGGACGGAATAGCACGAACGGCTAACAGCACCTTATCGACAGTTTTTTTGAAGAAAAAAAACCGAACGCCAAGCTGCAAACCGTTAGGTGCAATCATATTAAACCAAGCGCCATGTTAAAATTCAAATTCATAATCCAATTAGCTATTTTAATGCTAAAACCTTCATTGACAATCGGTCAAAATATACAGATTAAAGTTTTCAATAAAACCGGTTACGATCTTGATTCAGTATTGTTTGGCCATTTTTATTTGGGAAAGCTAAGTAAGGATTCTACTGTTTTTCTTTCTGGTATTGACGAAATTACCATGCATGGAGATGTTCCGCTAAACCGACCATTTGGACTTATTGAAGGAAAAAAAAGACCTTTCAATTTGACACCATGTGGAACGAAATCAAAGAAAAAGAAAGAGGGTAGCTATGCGTTCGATATTTTTATCAATGAGATAGAAAATGAATACTGGCTCTATTGGAAGAAGCATGAATAGAATGATAACACGATTACGAAACCCAGATCAGTTGATGCCAGCCGCTAACAGCACCTGCCCAAAGGCTGGGTTTCGTGCCCTAAAGATACATTTGTGCTGAAAAGCCCGCCATTCGGGTAGCTGCAAAACGTTAAACGAAATTAACATACATTTAAAAAAATAAAACAATGGCAACAGTAACACTAAAGGGTAATCCTTTTCAAACAACGGGCGAGCTTCCAACGGTTGGACAAAAAGCACCAGATTTTTCATTGGTAAAAGAAGATCTTTCCGCTCTGACCTTAAACGATTTCAAGGGAACAAATTTGATTCTGAATATATTTCCAAGTATTGATACACCAACATGTGCTACATCCGTTCGCACGTTTAACCAGCGCGCTGCTGCGATGAAGAACACCAAAGTGGTGTGTGTTTCCCGCGATTTACCTTTTGCACAGAAACGTTTTTGTGGCGCAGAGGGAATTGAACATGTGGTAAACGCTTCCGATTTTGCTGCAGGAGCTTTTGGAAAAACCTACGGAATAGAAATGGCGAATGGACCTCTACAGGCCTTGCATGCTAGAGCGGTTGTGGTAATTGATGCCAACGGAATTGTCAAACATGCCGAATTGGTAGGTGAAATTGCAGATGAGCCGAACTACGACACGGCGATTGCTGCTGTGAGCTAAGAAGCGAATTAAGTGATTTTGATACGGGGGAATAAATAGCGACAGTAAATACCCAAAAGTAAAAAATGACAATCGACGTAACATTTAATTTTTACACAGACGCAAATGGTGGTGACCTCGATAGCAGATGGGAATAACCTTTAAATTTATAGACCAATTATTACCGATTAAACCAAGACACAATGTCAAAATGTCACATCAAAAATCTTGGAACACAAATTGACATATAAAACGAAATAAACAACAAAAACAACGATTATGAAACCGATTTACATTGTATTAGCGAGTATTGGAGCTATTATTCTTTTCTCTTTTTTAGGCTACCGCAGCCTTTTTAATAATGCCGTTGGCTACCAAGAAACGGTGGACGAAAAATGGTCAAACGTGCAATCAGCATATCAACGTCGTGCGGATTTGATTCCTGCTTTGGTGAAACAAGTGAAAGCTGGATCGAAAAACGAACGTGAAATCCTGACACAAGTGACACAAGCAAGAGCTGGAATCGTGAACGCGAAAACACCAAATGATTTAGAGTTGATGGGTAGAAAAATTAATACGGCCATTAATTTAGCTTACGAAGCATATCCACAATTAACTTCTACGAAATTATTTGTTGATTTCGGTAACGCTGTGGAAGGATCAGAAAATCGAATCAACTACGCACGTGACGAATACAACGGTTCCGTGAAAACGTACAATACGCACATCCGTAGCTTCTTCGCAAGCATGTTCTTGAACCGCGAAGAATTCGGCAAGAAAGAAGGATTTAAAGCAAATGCAGGAAGTCAAGATGCACCTGATTTCGAATTGGAATGATCAACAAAGAAGAAAACGACCTAATCGTAGCAGCGGTTCAAAAAGCTGAACAACAAACTTCTGGTGAAATCCGTGTGCACATCGATAAAAAATGCAGCTCGGATCCAGTGAAACGCTCTGTTCAAGTATTTGAAAAGTTAGGCATGCACAACACTGTCTTACGAAATGGCGTACTCATTTACGTATCGTTTAGCGATCGAAAACTAGCTATTATTGGCGATCAAGGAATAGACGCTGTTGTTCCTGCAGATTTCTGGACGAGTACCAAGGATCAAATGATTCACTTCTT
>CAIOSO010000011.1 GCA_903860985.1 uncultured Flavobacteriales bacterium | reverse complement strand
GTTTTAGAATTTTCATGGTATACTGTTTTAATAGTTTCGCTAATGACTATTCCCAAGAACGTGAACAAATGAAAAAGGAGGTGCTCAAAAATAAAACCTTGCTTATTAGATAAATAGGTATTTACATGATGAAAATCCATAATAGTTCTATAATTAAGCATACTTTTGCACCCAAATTCACAAATTACAATAACGCATGGCATTCGAACATAAAATGGTAGTACTAAAATCAATCGAACCAGATGTACATGCGTTTATTGAGGACAAAATGAATCTTCCAGAGGAATGTTGGCAACCAACGGATTTCGTTCCGAATGCAGCAGATACTGATTTTGCAGATCAAGTGCGTGTTCTTCAAGAAAGCATCGCACAAGTTCCTGATACAGTAATGGTTTCCCTTGTTGGAAACATGATTACCGAAGAAGCACTTCCGAGTTACCAAACGTTTTTCAATTTACTGGAAGGTGTCAATGTGGAACGCAATGTGGCAAGCACCGGTGCATGGGCACGTTGGTCGCGTTTGTGGACCGCTGAAGAAAACCGTCACGGTGATTTGTTGAATAGATACTTGTACCTAAGTGGACGCGTAGATATGCGCGAAGTAGAAACGACGATTCAACGTTTGATTCACAATGGAATCGATTTACAAACAGCTGCAGATCCATACAACGGTTTGATTTACACGTCATTCCAAGAACGCGCAACAAAAATATCTCACGTAAATACCGGGAAAATCGCCTTTAAGTCAGGAGATAAATTACTCGCGAGAATATGCAATACCATCGCTGGAGAAGAAGCCTTACACGAGAAAGCATATAAGTTTTTCATGAGTAAAGTATTCGAATCCGATCCAAATGGTGCATTGGCTGCTTTCGTTCAGATGATGAAAAAGAAAATTGTCATGCCGGCTTCTTTAATGGACTTTGGAACAGACAAAAAACAATACGTAAACTACGCTTCCATTACTCAAAAAATTGGCGTGTATACGAGTCATGACTACGCGAACATCATCGATCACTTGGTGAAATTCTGGGGAATCGATAAACTGAAAGGACTGAGCGACGAGGGTAACAAAGCACAGGATTTCTTATCCTCTTTATCCGAGCGCTATTTTAAACTAGCGGAACGACTCCAGGAAACGACAGAAGTTCAATTGATTTGGTTGAATAAATCGAACTTTGCGCTTTAATCCGGAATAAAACACCCAACATATTAGTTTTTCTTAAGTTACAGATTATCAAATATTTAATCTGATGAAAGTTTAGTGTTATTGTGCATAACTAAATTATTTTAAGAATAATATAGTTGTACTTTAGCTCCACACTAACTTAAAGTAAATTACATGAAGAAAATTGTCATTATGTGTCTTTTTGCAGCGATGACTGCAACGGGATTTGGTCAAAAAAATGCGCTAACGGAAAAAGAAGTTCGCACTTTCGTTATAAATAATTTAAAATCCCAGGTTGGTTATGAAGCCGCTGTGAAGGGATATTACGAAGCATTAAGCAAAAATCTTGTTTATTGGTTTAATCCAGTTTGGAAAAATAAACCTGTTCAATATAAAGGTCCAGGAATTGATAATGGGAGTAATTTTTATGAAGATTCCGTTCAAGCCATCATATATGATGTTCTTTTGATGGGTGATTATGCAAATGTCATGGGTAACGCTAAGTCGTATGTTGCTGGCGCAATTACAACCGACCGAAATTTTTCATGTGTGGTTACACGTGAGGATGGGAAAATGAAATATATTCGTTTTATTGCCGCTGATCATTCGGTATTGGCATCCAACTTCCTTTGGCCTACCGTTGCAATAAAATCTCATGAGGATGCCTATTTTGACATGCGTGAAGCAATGATGAATCTTGAAAACGATAAAGCACTTAAAATGTCCGATTCTTTGGTTGCCTTAGACGGTTCTTGGGCTTTGGCACATTTAGGTCAATTGCAAAACTATTACATGACTGATAATCAAGAAAAATTCAACGAGTCATACAATCAAGCCGTTTCTAAACTTGGGAATGCGACCTTAGCTGAAAAACATGTCATTCTGTCTTATAATACACATGACGTTGAAGTAACGAAATATCATTTAGAACAGGCTTTGATTTATGCTGCTGATGATCGATTTATTAGAGTTTATTTAGCTTACGCGGAACAAGATGCGAAAAAAGCAATTCAAATTCTTCTTCCTTCTTGGGATCGTTTCCCTGAGAATGGTTCTGTAAATAATATGCTTGGTTATAAATATATGGCTGATGGACAAATGGATAAAGCTAAAATGCACTTTGAAATTTACCTTCGAGTTTATCCTGAAAATCCAAATGCGTATGATTCCATGGGGGATTACTATGCAGGAGCAGGTGACAAGGTAAATGCTAAAGCAATGTACATGAAAGCCTATACCTTAAATAATAGTTGGTTGACTTCAAAAAACAAGGCAGAAAAACTATAAAATGATTCTTTCAAAAAATTGAAAAAAACTCCCATGAGTACCATTTAAAAAAAAAAGCAAACGACTTTCGTTTGCTTTTTTTGTTTACTGTAATTGTATGAATATCTATGCAAATTAACCGAAGGACTTCAGGAAACGACTGAAGTTCAAATGATTTGGTTGAATAAGTCGAAGTTGGCGCTTTAAAACCTAAAGAATTTTTCTTTGCTAGCCATTCATTTTCTTCGCAGCTCTTCGTTTACTTAGGTATTGTCCTATGTACATACCAAAGGTGGCAAAAACTCCAGTGACTAGCGCTTGACTCAATGGATATCCAAATAAAAGCATCACGCTAATTCCTGCAACAAGGCCACTAGTAATTATTAAGACTTTTTTCATCCGGATTGATTTTGAGTAAATATACACTTAATTCAATTTCCGAGTGTCTCGCTCCTACTCGAAATCCCTTATCTTTGTCAAAAAATACCCATATGCGCTTTAATTTATCTGAAATCAACGAACTCATTAAAAGTCGACGAACGATTTATCCTGAGCAATTTTCCACGCGAAAAGTGCAAAAAGATCAAATTGAATTGCTCTTGACGAATGCGCAATGGGCTCCGACACACGGAAATACGCAACCTTGGCGTTTTCATGTATTTACCGATGGTGGATTACAGAAATTAAGTACCTTCTTGGGTGAAACGTATTTGAAATTGACACCAAAAGAACTGCAAAACGATGCTAAATTGGCGAAGATGCTTCGTCGTCCCATGATTTCCTCTGTGGTGATTGCAGTCAGTATGAAGCGCCAAGAAGAAGAGAAAATCCCTGAAATTGAAGAGATTGAGGCTGTAGCATGCGCAATTCAAAACTTACATTTGAGTTGCACTGCCTACGGATTGGGTGGATTCTGGTCGACGCCAAAAGTAATCTACAGCGAAGAAATGACTTCATTCTTAGGTTTAAGTAGTCGCGATAAGTGCTTGGGAATCTTTTATGTAGGATATCCAGATATTGAATGGCCACAGGCGCATCGACGTCCAATTGAATACAATACTACTTGGATTTCAGAATAAATTGACCTTAAACTACCCAAGTTTCTCTATTTTAGCGTTCTGTCCGTATGCGTATATTTATCCTCATCCTTTTCCTCCCTCTTTCTTTGTTCGCACAGAAAGAAAACAAGTTTGGTGTTCAAAATTACTTTGGATTCCAAACTCGAATGATTATTCCATCGGATGCTATTGGACCTAATTCGTTGACCTTAACCAAGGAGTCTTTCACGACAACAATTGAACAGCAAGTTGGCTATACGTTTGGAGGAGTTGTTCGACTTGGACTAAGTGAATTAATTTCCATCGAAACTGGACTCAATTACGTTCAACGTCTCTTTGGAATAACGATGTCCGAAACAGATTCCGCTATTACCGCATTTGGCACCATGAATTTCATTCAATATGACATCCCTGTTTCTGCAGTCATCAATGTGAAATTAACGAAGGAGCTTTTTGCAAATGCTTCCCTTGGACTAGCGCTACAAAACAAACCATCGAGTGTTGGAATCATCACCAATCCACAAGGAAAACACGAGTTCTTTCATCAAGGCGTCGTGGACATCCACAAAAAGATGTCATTTGATTTTATTTCCAGTGTTGGATTTGAATTGCGAACAAAGAAAAGCGGCGTATTTTATGTGGGTGGATCTGCTCGTGTAGCCATGGCCCCCGTTTTTCTTTTAGTAGCTAAACACCGCTATGTCAACGATTCGCAAGTTGTGTTTGGCAATGTGAATGGATCATATTTGTCGGTGGATTTAAAGTATTTCCTTCCTTACAAGCGCGCACGAAACCTCATTTTTAAACCAGGTCCAATCGAGTAACTTCGGAAATTATTCCTAATTTCAATCTATTATTCAAGTCAACAATCCTATGATCAATTTAAAAAGTATCCAAACAGAAATTGACGCAAGTTTTCTATACGCACTTTTAGCCGAGCATGAAGAAGATGAAAATGTGGCGAAAGTATTTGTACAAATGAGTGCGATTGAATTAAGTCACGCGGAGTCTTTTGCACACAGTAACGGACTGCCAATAGATCAACTTCCAGGTCCATCTTGGAGAGCAAAGACTTTGGCTCGTATCGGTAAAATTCTTGGTTACGACTATGTTTTAGGCGTTTTATTGGATACCGAAAAAAGCATTTCATCCGCAGTGGTGAATGCACGCAAAACAACGAATACTGAATCATCCATTTCAGACACAGCACATGTTACGATTCTTCGCAACATCTTGAATCACAACAAAAACGTATCCGGAACGAATTTAGCACGCTTCGAGAAAAGACATCGCTCCGTTGGTGGAAACGCCTTAAGAGCAGCCGTTCTTGGTGGAAACGATGGACTCGTATCCAACTTTAGTTTGGTGATGGGAATCGCTGGAGCTTCAAGCGGACAACAGGAAGTGCTTTTAACTGGAATCGCGGGATTACTTGCTGGAGCATTGTCCATGGCATTAGGTGAATGGATTTCCGTCAAAAGTTCTCAAGAATTGTTCGAGAACCAAATGGAGCTCGAAATGGAAGAATTGGAACACAATCCGGAGGGAGAAGAAAAGGAATTGGCCTTAATTTACATTTCTAAAGGAATTCCAGAAGAACAAGCGATGTCTATGGCAAAGGAAATCATGACGAATAAAGACCACGCACATCAAATTCTCGTGAAAGAAGAATTAGGAATCAATCCCGAAGATTTAAAAGGATCTGCGATGGAAGCGGCCCTCGCCTCTTTTGTGTTTTTTGCCATAGGAGCTGTTTTACCAGTAATTCCATTTTTCTTCATTGGTGGAATGAAGGCGATTCTCTTTAGTTCCATTTTAAGTGCCGTTGGATTGTTCCTTATCGGTGGATCCATCACACTTTTTACTGGAAAAAGCCTTCTTTTCTCTGGAATGCGACAAGTTATTTTTGGACTAGCCGCTGCTGCCATCACCTATGGAATTGGACACATGATTGGCGTTTCGATTGCTGGGTAAATTAGTTGACATGAACAATTTTCTACACATTCTAAAAAGAACACTCGTCATTTTCATTTCGCTTTTTGCTGGAGCGATGTTAAATGGAGCGATTATCAACATCAGCAGCAAGGTCATTGCACCGCCTAAAGGATTTGAATTAAACACCGCAGAGGGACTTCAAGCAGCGATGCCACACATGGGTCCGGAACATTTCTTGTTTCCTTTTCTTGCACATGCACTTGGTACCTTGCTCTCTGCTTTATTGATCACACGTTTCTTAAAAAGCCAACAATTTGTCTTTTCGATGATGGCTGGAATACTTTTCCTTTTAGGTGGAGTATCCATGGTGATCATGTTGCCTGAAACACCCATTTGGTTTGTTCTGGTGGATTTACTCTTCGCCTATATTCCAATGGCTTATTTGGGCAATAAAATGGCGTGTCGTTCCTTGAAGTAAAACTTAAATACTTGTTAAATTCTTTCATTTCAATGAATTGAATGAACTAAAAGATTACATTCGTTAAAAATGTAATTTGATTCGTTTCATACATCTTTTGTTGATTCCTGTCTACTTGTGCGTTGCATTGAGTTGTCCTGTTCGATTGCATTTTTGCGGGAATGAATTAAGCGTATTTTCCTTTTTTGGACTTAATTCAACAAAATGTTCATCCCAATTACAACACAATCAGCATTCTTGCAGCCATGACGAATCAGTACTGATTGATTTGGATTCATTTGATTCAGATGATGAAGTTTCATTTTCTGATCTTGAGAAAATTGATCATCTTCCTTTTTCTTCCGTTCATTGGCCGTTTTCAATGATTTTAGAAACTTGTTCTGATCCAATTGAACCAAGAAGTCAATTGTTTTTTTATGTTCAGCCTATCCCCAAATACATACAGTATTGTTCTTACCTCATATAGGATAAATTACTATTAATCTTTAGCTTTTAATGTCATATGTCTGTGACATTAACTTTTAGGACTGCTTGTTTAAAATGTTTCGTTTTAATCGTATGTCCCATCTCTTTTTAATTAGTACTTCATTCATCATTTAATAAATTTTATACCATGAAAAAAATCTCCCTTGCACTCTTTGCTGGAATTGCCTTAGCGTCTTGCACCGTCATTCGTCCAGGACAAATTGGACTCAAACAAACCTTTGGAAAATTACGTGAAAACCCTTTGAATTCGGGACCACGTGTATTTAATCCCTTCGTGTCAAAAGTGATCAAAATCAACGTGCGAACTGTTGAATTGTATCAAGTATTAGAATTGCCAACCAAAGAAGGTTTGAGCGTTAAAACGGAAATCATTTTACTGTACCATGTGAATCCTCAAATGGCAAAAGCAATTTATCAAAACTATGGATTGAACTACCAAAAAGTCATCGTAGAAAGTAATTTCATTGCCACCGCTCGACAAGTTTCGGCTCGTTACGACGCAAAAGAACTATATGCGGTTGACCGTAAAAAAGTTGAACATGTTATGGTGGATGAATTAGTTACAGATATCGGTGATAAAGGATTTGTCATTGATGCCGTATTGTTAAAAGAAATCAGTTTACCAACTGCGATGACTCAAGCGATTCAATCCAAAGCAAGTGCAGAACAATCCGCTTTGCAAATGGAGTTTGTCATTCAAAAGGCAGTCAAAGAAGCTGAAAGACTTTCTATCGAAGCCGAAGGGATAAAAAAAGCACAAAACATCATTAATAGCTCCTTAACGGAAACTTTGTTAAAATACAACTACATCGAAATGCTTAAAGGACTTTCGACATCACCGAATGCAAAAGTGATTATAACAGATGGAAAACTTCCCGTGATGCTGAATGACAAATAAATCATTTTCAAACGATTAAAAAGGATTTTGATGAACATTTTTCGTTCCTCAAGATCCTTTTTTTTATTCCTCCTTAGTTATTTAGAATCGTTCTAAAATACCTCAAAAGTGGTATTGATGACGCCGTATTGCGCTGCTAACTTTGCACAAAAAAATCAAAGTAAATCATGCGCTTCCTTTTATCTCTCGTTATTGTAAGTTTAACAACTCTCGTGTTTTCACAAGATAGTTTGTTGAAAATTAGTACACAAAGTGACGTACTTGTGCGAACGTATCAAATCTTCAAACAACTCCCTGACTCCATTTACCAAATGAAAATTGTTTCCGGTAAAAAGATGGAAATCATTTCATTGAATGCGCAGCAATTGGACTTAAGCACGAATAATTACCGTCAACTGTTTAAGCGCACACCTGGAATTTACGTGAGTGAACACGATGCTTCTGGATTGCAAGCGAGTATTTCCACACGTGGATTGAGCGCAAATCGTTCGTGGGAATTTAACATGCGTCAAAATGGCTACGACATCGCTGCTGATCCATCGGGGTATCCGGAAACGTACTACACTCCTACCCTAGACGCAGTGGCAAAAGTGGATGTGTATCGAGGATCATCCGCACTGCAATATGGAACACAGTTCGGTGGAATGATCAACTATCAATTCAAAGACAAGTTAAACGATCAGCCTTTTTCATTGGAAAATAGTCAAACCATCGGTTCTTTCGGACTTTTCAATAGTTTCACTGCGCTCGGCGGAAATGTAAAAAATTGGTCTTACTATGGATTTGTTCACCACCGTAACGCGGATGGATTCCGACAAAACAGTCAATATTCCACTGCGAATTACTTTGGGAAAGTAAGCTATCAACTCAAAAAAGGAAAGGTTTCCGCTGAATATTCCAATAGTGGATATGTTAGTCAACAAGCAGGTGGAATCTTCGATACCTTATTGCACGCTAAACCGGACACTTCTTTCCGCGCTAGAAACTGGTTTCAAGTAAAATGGAATACGTTATCGCTTCAAGGAGAATACGCGTTTAGTCCTCTTTCCAAAATACACTTCTACTCCGCTATCACCTTTTCCGACCGTAACAGCGTTGGATTCACGAAATCATTAACGACTTTGGACACCTTCAACACCTTGTTAGGGTCGTACAATCCACGTCAAGTAGACATCGATCATTACTTGACGCAATCCAGTGAAGTTCGTTACTTAAAACAGTACAAACTGGGACAACAATTACAAACATGGACTATTGGAGCACGTTTTTGTAACAGTGAAATCCACCGCTTGCAACAGGGAATCGGAAGTACAAACAGCAATCTTGATTTATCGGTACAAGCGGATAATTCCGGGAATGTGTTTCAAAAGGATTTGTTGTTAGGTACGCAAAATGTTGCTTTGTTTAGTGAACATCTATTCAAAATTGGCGAGCGTCTTTCCCTTACTCCGGGATTCCGCTCGGAGTATTTGACCAATCAGCTTTCCGGACGCTCTAATAACTTTGCGAGTGGAATCATGGAAATCCAAGAAAAGAACCGCTTCATCCTTCTAGGTGGATTAAGTAGCAATTTTCAGTTGTATACAAAACAACGAATGAAATGGAGTTTGTACGCGAATGCTACTCAAAACTACCGTCCAGTGATGTACTCCGAATTATTACCTTCTTCCACAACGGAAGTCGTTGATCAAGCAATGAAAGACGTGACTGGATTTACGTCCGAACTTGGCACTAAAGGAGTATTTATGGATAGAAAAGGTCCAATTACCTTTGATGTCAACGCGTTCTATTTGCGTTACAATGGGAAAATCGGAACCTATGTAGTGAACAATGCGCCTTTCAAAACGAACATTGGTGATGTTGTGAGCAAAGGAATCGAAGCATACATGGAATGGTCCTTTTTCAATCCTTTCTTTAAAAACGCTGCAGCGAGCGAATTACTATCTGTCTATGTGAGTGGAACCATTCAGGATGCCATATACGTCACATGGAACAATCCTGCTTTAGCACAAGATCCAACGCTTTCCATTCAAGGAAAAAAAGTGGAATATGCTCCGTCCCAAATCCTTCGCGCAGGATTAAATTACGATTACAAAGGATTATCGTTTAATTACCAATATTCCTACACGGGATCTGTCTTCACCGACGCTGCCAACACTGTTCTAGCGAATGCAACCGCCACAGTTGGACAATTGAGTGCATACGACATTCACGATGCATCCGTGAGTTACAAATTCAATAAAAACTACCAAGTGAAAATTGGCGCAAACAACCTATTCAATGAGATCTATGCGACACGCAGAAGTGGCGGATATCCAGGTCCAGGAATGTTGCCATCGCAAGGAAGATCGATTTATGGAACGATGATTATTAAGTTGTAGTCAATAGTTGTTTAAAAAGCTGTTATTAGTTTAATTCAAATAGTATCCTGTAGCTTTCCCCTGCCCTTCTTTTGTGATGATTCCTTTTTCAACTAATTCACCTAGGTTCTTTTTCACAGTAGGCAATGCGAGTCCAAGTTTCTTTGCGATTTCACCAGATCCACAACCTGAATGGTTTTGGATGTAAAACAATATGCTCTTTTCGCGAATGGACACAGGGACATCTATTTTACTTTCTTCTAATTTGTATAATAGTTGATCTTGAATATGAATCAAACAGCTGATAAAAAAAGTAATCCATTCTGTTATATTTTCTCCGGGTCTTTCGCGCTGTGTTTGCATGAGTATTCTGTAATACTCAGATTTTCGATTTTCAATTTCATGCTCAAAACTAACGTATTGAATCCATGAATACCCATTTTTCAGGAGCAACAGACTACCAAGTAACCTACTCAAACGACCATTCCCATCTTGAAACGGATGTATACTTAAAAATTCATACACAAAAACAGCTGCTTTGAGTAATGGAATTGTTTCTTTATCGGATTTATACCAATCGAACAACTGTCTCATAGCGTCTTCCGTCGCTATTCCTGGATCTGCTGTTTTAAAAACAATTTGTTTTGTGCCGTCAACGAAGTTCGCTTCTACAGCATTGCTGACTTGCTTATATTTTCCTTTGTGCCACGTATCCTTTTCGCCATGCTGCATTAAAATTTTATGCAAGTTCTTAATTTGACCCTCTGTAATTTGAATGGCATCAAAGTTTTCTGCGATGGTATCTAACGCTTCAAAATACCCAATCACCTCCTGTTCGTCTCTTTCCTCTAGTTTAGAAATAGACAATTTCCCGATCAATACAGCTACTTCATCATCGGTCATTTTAGAGCCTTCAATTCTGGTTGATGCGCCGACACTTCGAACTGTTGCTATCGATTTTAGTTGTTTCAGTGATGTACCCTCTCGTTTCTCTATGGAAGTCCACGAAGCATCAAACCGATCTATTTTGTTCAGGTCAGTAAGGATTTTCATGCCAAGATCCAAGTGCAAATTATGTATTTTCAGGCTCATAAAATATACGTATTTATACGCAAATATACGAATAATATACGCATTTGCAACTTAAATATATACGTATATATACGTAAATATACGATTGGATATACGAACTGAGTAATGAAAAATATACGTATATATACGTAAATATACGAATAAATATACGAATGAAAATGACTGAATTCCTTTACCAACAAAGGATTAACGGCAAATTCATCACTTCAACTCCTCTTCTGCAATTTCATCCGTTTTCGTGTATCCTTTCAGCGTCCATGAAATCAACAAGAAAGCTAACAGCGCGATGAATGCTGCCACGAGAAATGGTGTGCCGAGTCCGAGGTTGGAATTTGGAACACTTGATTTGAAATTGTAGTAAAACCACATGAACAATGGTGGACCAATAATTTCAGCCAAACTCATCAAGCTAGTGAAGATTCCTTGAAGCTCTCCTTGTTCGTTGCTTTGCACTTGTCCGGAAATAATGGAACGAATCGCTGGATCCACAATTCCAG
>CAIOSO010000010.1 GCA_903860985.1 uncultured Flavobacteriales bacterium | reverse complement strand
TTCTACTGGACAGGGAAGAGCCGAGCTCCGAACAAATTAGACAACGAATGGATTTTGAATCCATCCTTGGTGGAGTGAACTATCAAAAATGGATTATGAATCCATGGATATATGTCCTAGGAGGTGTTTTTACGGCATTGATTTGGTTCTAAACTTTGGTACTTTCCCTGCGATGTAGAAATTAGTTTTTACATTTGTATATGTACCAATTGTTTCGTTCGATATTATTCCGTTTTGACGCGGAAAAAGTTCATTATTTTGTTGTTGGACTCTTAAAGATAATCGTAAAATTTCCGCCAACAAAGTGGATTTTTCGTTCCATGTATCACTTGGAGCATCCGGTTTTAGAACGTGAATTCATTGGTTTAAAATTCCCTAATCCAGTTGGACTTGCCGCTGGATTTGATAAAAATGCCAAGTATTTCAACGAAATGGAAAGTTGTGGTTTTGGATTCATTGAAATCGGAACCGTCACTCCCTTGGCTCAACCAGGCAACGACCTCCCACGATTGTTTCGTTTGAAAAAAGACGAAGCAATTTTGAATCGCATGGGATTCAATAACGACGGTGTGCAAGAAGCCTTGAAACACTTGAAGTCCAGAAAAAATCACCAACTCATCATTGGAGGAAACATTGGAAAAAATAAATGGACCCCCAACGAAGAGGCACTGAATGATTATGTGATTTGTTTTGATGCCCTGTTCGATGAGGTTGATTATTTTGCCGTAAATGTTTCTTCACCAAATACGCCAAACCTACGTGCCTTGCAAGATAAAGCCCCTTTGATGGAATTATTGTCAACCTTGCAGCAAAAAAACGAAGCGAAAGCTAATCCCAAACCTATTTTATTGAAAATCGCGCCAGATTTGACGAACGAACAATTGGATGAAATCATCGAAATTGTACAGGAAACAAAAATCGCTGGACTCATTGCAACAAACACGACCATTAGCCGAGAAGGATTAATCACTCCGAGTGCGGAAGTGGAAGCTTTGGGCGCTGGTGGAGTTTCTGGTAAACCCTTAACGGAACGTTCAACGGAAGTGATTCGCTACATTCATACAAAATCAAAGGGAAGCATTCCAATGATTGCCGTTGGTGGAATTCATACGGCAAAAGACGCAATGGAGAAACTAGATGCAGGAGCGACCTTGGTTCAATTGTATTCTGGATTCATCTACGAAGGACCAGGATTAATCAAGGAAATCAATCAAGCATTGATCAAAAAAGCACAACATGCCTAGTTTGAAAATCGTCGAGTGTCCGAGAGATGCGATGCAAGGATTGCATGAATTTATTCCAACGGAGTTAAAAACGCAGTACATCAATCAACTGTTGAACTGTGGATTCGACACCATCGACTTTGGAAGTTTTGTTTCTCCGAAAGCCATTCCACAGATGCGCGATACAGCCGACGTGTTGAAGGGATTAAACCTGAATACTTCTTCCAAATTATTGGCGATTGTTGCGAATGAGCGGGGAGCTAACGATGCGGCATCCTTTGATGAAATTCAGTACCTAGGCTACCCATTTTCCATTTCTGAACAATTTCAACAACGAAATACGAATACGTCCATCGAAGATTCCTTGTTTCAAGTGGAAAAATTACAATCCATTGCGCAACAAGCAAAAAAGGAATTGGTGGTATATCTTTCTATGGGATTCGGGAATCCTTACGGGGAGGAATGGAATCCCGAATTGGTTTTGAGTTGGTCGGAACGGTTACACAAAGACTTTGGTGTTTCCATTTTAGCACTTTCGGACACGATTGGCTGCGCTGATCCAAGGGATGTGCGAAATCTGTTTCCCATTCTTCAATCGGCCTTGCCAAAAGTCGAGTTTGGTGCGCATTTTCATACCGTTCGCGAAAAAGCAGCTGCGGTGATTGAATCCGCTTACGAAGGTGGATGTCGTCGTTTTGACACAGCGATCAAAGGATTTGGCGGTTGTCCGATGGCGAAAGATGAGCTTACGGGAAATCTTGCCACAGAGCAGTTGACAGCGTGGATGACAGAACGAGACATTGAAACCGGATTGGACATGGATGCTTTTCAAAAAGCGTTTCTTGCCTCAAGCACTATTTTTAATTCGTAATTTAGAAGCATGAATCGATTAAAAACGAAAAAAGGCCTACTCATTGTTTTTGTGACACTTGTTGTGGTGATTATCATGGTAACCATGAACCAGAAATCTGATCAGCCAACGGTGATAGAAACTCCGAAAAAGGAAACGTCCCGCATCGAATACATTTCCACAGACTTCAATCAAAACACTTTTACGGATGGAAATGAGTTGAAATTATTGAAGGAATTAAAAATATGTGATACCACGATTCTCGACGGTCAACTCGGATCCTGTTCACCAAAGTTTTTCCGTTTTTTCATGTTGAATGATGCCGTTTCACTGAAAAATGCCTTTTTACTGTTGGTCAATGGAGCTGCCTACCCGAATGATCCTGAAAACTTTAAATCCAGACGTATTCTCATTTTTGAACGCGAAAAAGGTCAACTTGTATTGACGAATACCATCAAAGGAAATGTGATTGAGCGCAGAAAAAATGGACCATCGACCTACGATGATTTGGTGATTCGTTTTCGTTTAGATGAGTATGATGAGGCCTACCATTGTGTGTTCAAGTGGAAAGATGGCAAATACGAATTCAGCAGTTGTGAGGAACTTTATTCTTACAATTGCAAAGGAAAAGTGAAGCCGGAACTTATTGATTCCGTTTCGATTGAAGTGAACAAAATCCTCCATGACGAAAAGTTACTTTTTTAGTTCTCTCCTGCTTGTTTCCTTGTTGAGCGCATGTTCAGGGAGCGTCCGCACGGACTATGTCGATTTCACACAAGGATTTACGGATGGAAACAGCAAGGTTTGGATGGTAAAAAAAACCATATCGCCAGATGGAGCAGTAATCTTGAAGCAGTCCTTGCAACAGGAAGTCATCATTTTTTACCAATCCGGAAACTGCCTACTCACGAATCTTCAAAAATTAGCAGCTGGAAAAGGAGTGCATGGAAAGATGGAGTTTGATCACGAAAAACACTACGTCACGATGATTTTTCCCGATGAAAAACGTGAATTTGAATTTGAATTCACCAATGAAAATCTTTTGATTCTTTATCCACTCGAAGGCTCTGATTACACGAATGCCATGGAATTGATTCCGTTTCCAGAGTTGAATTAAAACCCCTCATACGCTCCCAATCCAAATAGGGCGAAATCGTATTTCGCTGGATCGTTTGCGTCAAAGGAACGGAAGGTATCGATGAGTTCTTCGTTCGTTTTCCAGTCGTTCTGTGTGCGGGTGAGGAGTCCGAGTTTGCGGGCGACATTGCCTGTGTGAACATCGAGGGGAATCATTAATTCGGAAGTAGAAATGCTTTTCCAGATTCCGAAGTCTACGCCTTTATCAGCTGAACGAACCATCCATCGGAGGAACATGACCAAGCGTTTCGCCGCGGAACCGGAAGCGGGATTGGAAATGTGTTTGTGCGTTCTGGACAAATATTCACCCTTGAAAAATTCCTCGCGAAAGTGTGTGATACGCATTTTTAAGTCGTCTGTGGCCTCTTGTTTGGAAAAAGCAGCTTCGAGTCCTTGGTCTTGGTAAAGTCTGTGCAGACAAGCAAAGAAGCCGCCAAGGTCTTCGTTGTTGAAGGTGCGGTGGACAAACGATGTTGGAATCTCGCCCGTGTAGGACATGATGTAATCATACGGTGAATTTCCCATGATGTCGATGATGCGTTCGCCACTTTTGACAATGCTTTTTCGGTTTCCCCACGCAATCATGGATACAAGGAAGGCAACAATTTCAATGTCCTCTTTCTGGTTAAATCGATGGGGGAGTTGAATGGGATCTTCTTCCAAGAAATGTCCTTGCTCGTAGAAGGACGCTTTGAAATCGAGGAATTCTTTTAATTCACTTGGACTCACAACGCTTAGATGAAATTTCCATCACGCATCACCAAGGAACGGTCCGCCATTTGAGCGAAGGATTCGTTGTGTGTGACTATCACGAAGGTTTGCTTGAATTCTTCGCGCAATTGGAAAAACAATTCATGCAATTCCTGTGCGTTTTTAGTGTCCAAGTTCCCGGAAGGTTCATCCGCGAAGATGACCGCTGGTTGATTCATCAAGGAACGACAAACCGCAACCCGTTGTTGCTCACCTCCGGACAATTCCGACGGTTTGTGCGTCGTACGGTGTCCGATGTTCAATTTCTGAAACAAGTGCTGTGCGCGTTCTTCGGCTTCTTTTTTACTTTTTCCTCCAATCAACGCAGGTAACATCGCGTTTTCCAATGCGGAGAATTCCGGTAACAATTGATGAAACTGGAAGATGAATCCAATGGATTTATTGCGAAAATCCGCCAATCCTTTGGAAGAAAGTGTAAATGGATTGATGCCATCAATGAGCAATTCACCTTGGTCTGGACGATCCAAAGTTCCTAATATTTGTAGCAAGGTTGTTTTTCCAGCGCCGGAAGATCCAACGATGGAAATCACTTCCCCAGAAGCAACAGTTAAGTCAACGCCTTTCAAGATTGAAAGATCGCCGTACGCTTTTTGTATTCCTGTTGCCTTTAGCATTTAGTCTAGTTTTAGGTTGTGACCCATTTTATCGCGCTTCGTCTCCAAGTAATGTTGATTGTGCACGTTACTTGCGATTTCCAAGCCAACATTTTCAACGATTTCTAATCCGTAGCCAATCAATCCGGTACGTTTCTTTGGGTTGTTGGACATCAAACGCATTTTGGAAATCCCGATGGAACGGATGATTTGTGCACCAATTCCGTAATCTCTTTCGTCTGCTTTGAATCCTAATTTCTCATTTGCTTCGTAGGTGTCTAATCCTTCTTCTTGCAATTTGTACGCTTTCAATTTATTCAAAAGTCCGATTCCTCTTCCTTCTTGATTCATGTAAACAATCGCACCTTTTCCTTCTTTTTCAATGACTTCCATCGCTTTGTGCAATTGAGGTCCACAGTCGCAACGACACGAACCAAAAATATCACCGGTTAAACAAGAGGAATGTACACGAACCAAAACAGGCTCATCTTTGTCCCATGTTCCTTTTGTCAATACCAAATGATCTTGGTCGTTGCTCGTGTCTTTGAACGCGCGCAATTGAAAATCACCAAATTCTGTCGGCATGTGAACGGAAACTTGTTCTTCAATCAAAGACTCATGTTCCACACGGTATTTGATCAAATCCTCGATGGAAACTATTTTTAAGTCGAATTTCTGTGCGATTTCAATCAAACTTGGAACACGTGCCATCGTTCCATCTTCATTCAAGATTTCAACGATTACACCTGCTTCTTCGAATCCAGCTAAACGGGATAAATCCACCGCTGCTTCTGTGTGTCCAGCACGACGCAAAACGCCGCCCTTGCGTGCTCTTAATGGAAAAATGTGTCCAGGTTTCCCTAATTCTTCTGGTCGGATTGTCGGGTCAATTAAGGCTAAAATCGTTTTAGAACGATCACTCGCAGAAATCCCTGTTGTACATCCGTGTCCAATTAAATCAATGCTCACCGTAAAGGGTGTTTCGTATGCAGCAGAATTACTTTGTACCATCATTTCTAATCCTAAAGCATCACAACGTTCTTCACTGATGGGAGCGCAGATCAAACCGCGTCCGTGTGTCGCCATGAAATTGATGACTTCGGGTGTCGCGTTTCTTGCTGCTGTTAAGAAGTCGCCTTCGTTTTCACGTCCTTCGTCATCCACCACAATGACTACGCGTCCTTGTTGGATTTCTGAAATGGCTTCTTCGATTGTATTTAATTGAAAATTCATGTGCTAAAAATAAGGATTTTGATTTCTTGATGGGTGGAGATCAAGCAATTCTTTTAAAGGTTTCTAAATAATAGTTCCAGAATTTCTGAACAGAAGAAATCTGTACTTTTTCATCCGGTGAATGTGCTGCGCGGATATTTGGTCCGAAAGAAATCATGTCCACTCCTGGAAGGTGCTTTCCTAAAATCCCACATTCCAATCCTGCGTGACATGCTTTCACCTGTACTTTTTCGTTGAAAAGTTCGTGGTATAGGTTTTCCATCACATTCAAAATACCTGAATTTGGATTTGGTTTCCAACCTGGATAATCGCCTGTTTGTTCTACGTGACATCCGGCATTTTCGAAGGCACCACGCATCACCATGCATACTTCGCGTTTCGTAGATTCAACACTGCTTCGTTGCAAGGATTGTGAAACAAAACTTCCGTCCTTGATAATGATTCTTGCTAAACTAGAAGACGTTTCTACCAAGCCAGCGATGTCCGGACTCATGCGGTAAACGCCATTGTGAACGGAACAAAGCAAGGAAATGATTTTCGTGAAATCGTTCTCTGCCATCGCTTGTTCTGCTGTCGCTGTCGCTTGAAGGTCAAATTGACAATTTGGTTCAATGCTTACGTATTCTTCTTTCAACGTTGCTGAAATCTCTGCGAAGACTGATTTTACAGCAGAAATATCGCTGCTAGCAATCACAGCAGTTGCTTCACGTGGAATGGCATTGCGCAAACTTCCGCCATCGAAGGAAATCAATTGGATGTTTGTCACTTGTTTCATTTCCCAAAGGATTCTCGCCATCCATTTGTTCGCATTTCCACGTCCTTTGTCGATGTCCATTCCGGAATGTCCGCCCAACAATCCACGAACGGAAAGGGTGAACGTTTCTCCTTCGACTGGAACTTGTCCGTACGTGTAAGTCGTATTTGTATCGATTCCTCCGGCGCATCCGATGGATAATTCGTCGTCGTCTTCGGTGTCAATGTTCAATAGGATGGATCCACTCAAAAAGCTTGGATCCATTTTGATGGCTCCCGTCATTCCTCTTTCTTCGTCCACCGTGAAAAATGCTTCAACTGCTGGATGTGGAATATCTGTCGAAGACAAAATCGCCATGATCGCTGCGACGCCAATTCCGTTATCTGCACCAAGTGTTGTTCCGTTTGCTCGAACCCAATCACCATCGACAATCATTTCGATTCCTTGTTGATCGAAGTCGAAAGTCGTGTCGGAATTCTTTTGATGAACCATGTCCAAGTGCGCTTGAAGAATCACCGTTGGACGATTTTCCATTCCCGCAGTTGCTGCTTTGTAGATGTACACGTTTCCGATGGCATCTTCCACCGTTTTCAAGTTCAATGAGTTTCCAAAATCGATCATGAATTGACGTACGCGTTCTTCTTTTTTCGAAGGACGAGGAACGGCATTCAAATCAGCAAAATGGTTCCATAATGCGTTTGGTTGTAGGTCTCTTACTGACATATCAAGGGAATTTTGGGTATTGTAAAAAATCAGGATCTCTTTTTTCCAAGAAGGCATGTTTTCCTTCTTGCGCTTCTTCGGTTAAATAATAGAGTAGGGTAGCATCGCCAGCCAATTCCATTAATCCGTGTTGTCCGTCTAATTCGGCATTCATGGCACGTTTGATCATGCGGATTGCCAATGGACTTCTTTTCATGATCGTTTGTGACCATTCAACAACGGTATCTTCTAATTGGTCAAATGGAACAACTTTGTTGACCATGCCCATTTTTTCTGCTTCTTCAGCGGTGTATTGATTACAAAGGAACCAAATTTCACGTGCTTTTTTCTGTCCGACGTGGCGCGCCAAGTACGAAGAACCGAATCCACCGTCAAAACTTCCCACTTTCGGTCCAGTTTGACCAAAAATCGCATTTTCTGACGCAATCGTTAAATCGCACACGACGTGTAGAACGTGTCCACCGCCAATCGCATATCCATTCACCATGGCAATAACTGGTTTAGGCAGGGAACGAATGGCTTTGTGTAAATCCAAGACATTTAAACGAGGAACACCATTTTCAGAAATGTATCCACCAACGCCTTTTACGTTTTGATCGCCACCTGAACAGAATGCTTTGTCGCCTTCTCCGGTGAACACAACCACGTTGATGTCTGGACGTTCGCGACAGATGTTCATCGCGTCCAACATTTCGAAATTCGTCTCTGGGCGAAACGCGTTGTATACGCGTGGACGATTAATCGTGATTTTACCAATTCCTTCGAAGAACTCGAATTTAATGTCTTCGTATTTTTTAATTGTTTGCCAATTACGCGTAGCCATAAAAAAAGTTTTTGCAAAGGTACAACATCCGACGTCAATGGAATGTTTCTTTTTGAAGAAAATAGCTATCCAATTCGGACAGAAGTCATGCTTAAACTTCCTGCTAAAATGATCATTTCAAATCTACTAACTTAAGATGAGAATGTGAGGCTCAATTGATTTGAATTTCATCGATGAAGATCCAAGGCATACTTCCTTCGCCAGGAAGCCCCATTGGAATTTTTGGTGAACCCGCAATCGTTATTCGAATCGTTTGTGTTTTTCCTTTGTAAGGGAGGTTCCAGATTTCAGAGTTTGGGGCATAGGAATCCAAGCTTGGACCTTCTGCCATTCCGATTCCATCGGTGCGTTTAGGTAAAATGGATTCAATTTCCACTTGATGTGGCGCATGAATCCAACTGTTTTCGTCTTGAAGGAAACTCACTTTCACTTCTCGGATCTTCGTTGTTTTCCCAAGGTCAATTTCCAACACAATCACATTCGTGTCAAAGCCAATCCATTCGTGTCCTTTCCACGGACGTGCACCGAATTGACCATCGACTAAAACGATCTCTCCACCGTTGTATTTTGGACTCGGTTCCGTCACAAAGCGAACATTCGCTCCGAGCGCCAAGTGGTTGGTAATTTGGATCGTTTGTCGAATGTTTTCGTCCTCCGGATGTATCGTCACTTCTTCCGTTTTTGTCTTTTTCTTGCTGCGCGTGAAAGGAAAGGAAATGGAAGTTTCTTTGAGTTTTCCATTTTCAATGCTTTGTCCAGTGGATTTCAATTCGATTCCTGTGTTCGTTCGAATTGTTTTCACAGAAGCTTTTAATGCACTTTTTGAATAATTGACTTTCCATCGATCCAATTGCGGAAAGTGATCTTGAACGAGTACGGATAAAAAGACATCGTACGTCGGTTTGTTGGTACACCAAAGCGCTTCGCTCAAGGCAATGGCACGAGGATACGCCATGTATTCTACTTTGGAAAAAGTAGGAATGTACTCTGTCCAAATGTTCGCTTGTCCGCCTAAAATGTAAGAGGAAACTTCCGGACCTAAATCAGGAGGAATCGGATTAAACGTAAAGACTTTCTCCAAGGAAGTGTAGCCGCCAATCGCCAAAGGTTCATCTTTCCCTTTTCCTTGGTAATGATCGAAATAACAGTGAGAACCTGGTGTCATGACCACGTAATGTTCTTGCTTTGCTGCTTCCAATCCGCCATCGAATCCACGCCAAGACATCACCGCCGCGTTGGGCGAAAGTCCACCTTCGAGGATTTCATCCCAGCCAATGATTTTTTTTCCTTTCGCTGTCACGTATGCATCCATTTGGCGAATGAAGTAACTCTGTAATTCGTGTTCGTCCTTTAAGTGATTTTCCTTCATGATGTCCTGACACTTCGGACAACTGTGCCAGCATGTTTTCGGTGCTTCATCGCCACCAATGTGGATGTATTGTCCCGGAAATAACGGAATCACTTCATCTAAAATGTCTTTTAAGAATTGAATGGATGCAGGTTTGGAACAGAAAATATCATCGAAAATTCCCCAAAGTCCTTCGACGCCTTGTGCTTTACCTGTACACGAATATTCAGGATAAGCGGCCAATGCAGCGCGTGCGTGACCAGGCATTTCAATCTCCGGGACAATCGTTACGTATTTTGCTTCCGCGTAGGCAACAACATCCTTGATTTGTTCTTGTGTGTAAAATCCACCGTAGCGCGCTTTCGTGTAGGTTCTTGGAACGGTGGTGTAGTGATTGTCCACGGTGCTATCTCGCCACGCACCAATTTCCGTCAGTTTTGGATACTTCTTGATTTCGATGCGCCATCCTTGGTCGTCGGTTAAATGCCAATGAAAGGTATTGAACTTGTAATAGGACATCAAATCAATGAAGCGTTTGATTTCTTCCACCGTGAAAAAATGACGGGCAACATCCAAATGCAGTCCGCGCCATTGAAAGTTCGGATAATCCTTCACAAAACACATTGGCAGGGAAAGTCCATTTTCGTTGCGCTTCATCAATTGCATGAGGGAAGTCATGGCGTAATAACAAGAAGCATCGCTCGAATAAGAAATCGTAATGCCACCTGCAACGTTTATGCTGTAGGAATCCTGTTTGACATTCTCCAATTTTTTAAATTGAAGCATCGCATTTTGGACATTCGGTTCGATGCGCAATTGGTGATAAATGGTTCCCAGTTCTTTCAGTTGTGCGAAAAGCGATGGATTGATTTCGGACGGATTTACCGTCAGTGCTTGGTTGATTTGAAAGGATCCTTCGCGCTGAACATACGTCACCGGACTTGGAAGAATGCTAGAAACTTGGGCGTGGCTTGTGTACATCAAGCAACACAAAAGGAAAGAAAGGCAATTTTTCATGAACTAAAATTAGGTGTTTTTTTTCTGCTTTTCCCTGCGTCAAGGAAAAATCCGTGACTGCCTAAAATCATTTACTTAACTTTGTCCAAAATCAACGCATGAAAGTATACAATAACATCCTCGAAACCATTGGAAATACGCCATTGGTGCGCATCAACAAATTAACAGCGGATGTTTCCGCGCAAGTATTTGCGAAAGTCGAAACGACGAATCCAGGGAATTCTGTGAAGGACCGCATGGCTGTGAAAATGATTGAAGATGCAGAGAAAGCAGGATTGTTACATCCGGGAGGAACCATTATTGAAGGAACTTCGGGAAATACGGGAATGGGATTGGCATTGACAGCAATCATTAAAGGATACAAATTGATTTGTGTACTAAACGACAAACAATCCAAAGAGAAAATGGACATTCTTCGTGCGGTAGGAGCAGAGGTAGTGGTTTGTCCGACGGCGGTTGAGCCAACGGATCCACGTTCCTATTATTCCGTTTCACGTCGTTTGGCAGAAGAAATCCCAAATTCGTGGTACGTGAATCAGTACGATAATTTGTCGAACCGTCAAGCGCATTACGAATCCACAGGACCAGAAATCTGGGAACAGACCGAAGGAAAAATTACACACTTTGTGGTGGGAGTTGGAACTGGCGGAACGATTTCAGGCGTTGGAAAATACTTAAAAGAGAAAAATCCAAACATCAAGATTTGGGGAATTGATACGTATGGTTCCGTATTCAAAAAGTACAAGGAAACAGGAATTTTCGATGAAAACGAAATCTATCCATACATTACCGAAGGAATTGGGGAAGACATTTTGCCAGCAAACGTTGATTTTGACGTGATCGATTTATTCGAAAAAGTAACCGATAAAGACGCTGCCGTTTACACGAGAAGAATTGCCCGCGAAGAAGGAATTTTCGTTGGGAACTCCGCAGGATCTGCCATCAAAGGATTATTGCAATTAAAAGACCAGTTGACAGCTGACGACATCGTAGTGGTTTTATTCCACGACCATGGAAGCCGTTACCTTGGGAAAATCTTCAATGACGATTGGATGAGAGAACGCGGATTCTTGGATGAACACATGTTAACAGCTGCGGATTTGGTGGCGAAACATGCAGATAAACCATTGGTCTCCTTGTATGCAGAAGAATTGGTCTCACATGCCATTGCGAAAATGCGCAACTTCGGAATCTCACAAATTCCAGTGATGAAAGACGGCGTATTTGTTGGTTCAATCGACGACAGTCATGTGTATCAATTGTTGGTGGAGGATCCAGCTTTGCGCGATGCACCGATTTCATCTATCATGAACGCACCTTTTCCAGTGGTCAAACACTCCACACACATCGAAGATATTTGCAAGTTGATCAATAAGCAAACGCCAGCAGTATTGGTTGAGTTGGAAAACGGAAAGTACCACATTGTTTCTCGTTACGACGTTATTTCAGCAATCTCTTGATGATAGGAAGAAATTTCGTGGATCAAATGGGACGAAAAGTACATGTTCCACTTGAACCAAAACGAATCATTTCCTTGGTTCCCTCGCAAACCGAATTGCTCCACGCTCTTGGATTAGCATCTGAAGTCATTGGCATCACGAAGTTCTGTGTTCACCCATCTTCTTGGTTTCGCGTGAAGCAACGCATCGGCGGGACAAAACAGTTGAATTTGGAGTTGATCCGTTCCTTGAATCCCGATTTGATCATTGGCAACAAAGAAGAAAATACCAAAGAGGACATCGAAGCCTTGGAAAAAGAATTTCCCGTTTGGATGAGTGACATTGAAACTCTGGAGGATGCTTTTGCGATGATCCATTCCATCGGTGTCATGACTGAAAAAGAAGATGAAGCTGAGTTGTTGGTCGAAGAAAGCATCGAGGCATTTGCGTCCATTCAAAATCTAGGTCAAGGAAAAACCTTCCTCTACTTCATTTGGGACGAGCCCGCGTTTGTCGCAGGAAAAAACACCTTTATCGATTCCATGTTAACGAAAATCGGTTTTCAGAATGCCTGTGAACAGAGCCGTTATCCATCTTTTTCCGATGTCAAACCAGCAACAGTTGACCACATCTTTTTAAGTTCCGAACCCTTTCCTTTTAAGTCAGAACATGTGACCAAGTACCAAGCCATCTTTCCATCCGCACAGATTCACCTCATCGATGGCGAAATGTGTTCCTGGTATGGATCCAGAATGAAGTTGGCAGCGAGTTATTTCGAGAAGTTTTTTGGTTAATTATTCAAAGCCCCTTGATCGATCCATTTTTTAATGGATTTCACTTCACATGAGTCGAGTCCAATTGCGGGTAACGGCGGCATGATGATGCCATTTGGATTGTGCAATAAGGTAGGATAGAGTTGATCTGATAAGGCAAAGGATTGAATGTTTACATACGAATCTAAATTAACGCCTCCGGATCCTGGATAACTATGGCACGAAATGCAATAGTTGCTGATGATGGGAAAAACTTCGTTTTGAAAGGAAACGGTATCGATTATGGTACAAGGCGGACCCACCACAACAGGTGTTGGGACTTTATCCTTTTCACAGGAAAAGAAACTGAAGGAACACAAAATAAGCGCGTATTTTTTCATACTGCAACATTACGCATTTTTTTAACTGAGCATGTTTTTTCTGTGTTAAAACTGCTGCGGCACTTTTAACAACAACTTTACCCCGCTTAATTTGCAAATCCATTGGGCGGGATTGTAAATGATTTGATTAATTCATTAAACTCATTATATTTGTTTTAAACAAACAAAGAATGTCAACAGCTGAACTTAACCAAACGAAATTAGATTTGATTGCTTGGATTAATAGGCTTTCAGATGAGAATATGATTGAGTTTCTTGATGGTCTGAAAAAATCAAAATCGAAAGACGATTGGTGGGATGATCTTTCCGAAAATCAACAGAAAATGTTGAGAAATGGAATGGATGACATTGAAAGCGGAAATGTAATTTCATCGTCTCAATTTTGGGAAGAATTGAAAAATGGCTGAGAAAAAGAAGCTAATAATTGAATATTCTTCATAATCTTCAGAAAACGCAAAAGAAATCGTCTCATATCTACAAACGAATTTTTCAGAAAAAGAAGTGACTAACTTCTATAAAGTTTTAGCTGATTTTGAAAATATAATCATCCTGTATCCTACCATCTATTCAGAGTCAAAAAAGAAGAAAATTAGAAGAGCTGTTTTAAGCAAAGTTCTTTCTGTATATTATTCAGTTAAAAAGAATAAAATTTCCATCATTGCGATTTTTGACAATGGTTGGGACGAAATGAGTAAACCCCTTACTTCATATCTTTTGCCATATTCACCAAAATAACCAGGACCTCATTTGGATGTTTCTTTTTAATTTTTGAGACTTCTTTCAGGACATGTTTCGAAAAATAACTTGTCCAAATGGTATAATAAACGACGTAAGTATAGTGGTGTTTTTCTGATTTTACAAGAATCTGTTCTTTCGTTTCTGAGTTGAGAAGAAGCAAATCCATCTCATTTTTAAAGATCAATTGCTTGTTGATAAAAGGATAATCGTTTTTTTTGAGTGGGAAACTATCTACAAAATTTCTGCTGTTAAAATCTCCCATGCATTGAGAGTAGGCGGAGTGCAAACTTCCATCATGATTGAAAATCCTAAGCTGAATGTAGGAGTATTTGGTGGTGTCATTATTAATTCCATAGGTTTTAGTTTTTTGCATCCAAGATTTGGAATCATCTGCAAATAAACTATAGTCATATTTATAGTTCTTTACATATCTATTCACCTCTATTGTTGACTCATCATTTGTTTCCTTCAGTTGAAGCAATCGGATGATGTTACAGGATGAGAAACTGAGTGTCAAAAACAGAAAAAGTGTAATTTTCATATGTTAAATAAATTAAATCGACTCAAATTTTCAATCGGAAATTAACATTAATTTTCGATGGTCTAAAAATAATATTGCTACGACGACTAACTGATATTATAGTTACTTAAATCGATTATAACATATAAGATATGGAAAACATTTCGAAAGGATTGATTCTGAAAAGGTGTTAGCTTGAAAGCTGAGTCCCCCTAATTATTCAAAGCCCCTTGATCGATCCATTTTTTAATGGATTTCACCTCACATGAGTCGAGTCCTATTGCGGGTAACGGCGGCATGATGATGCCATTTGGATTGTGCAATAAGGTAGGATAGAGTTGATCGGATAAGGCAAAGGATTGAATGTTCGCATACGAATCTAAATTAACGCCTCCGGATCCTGGATAACTATGGCACGAAATGCAATAGTTGCTGATGATTGGGAAAACTTCGTTTTGAAAGGAAACGGTATCGCTTATGGTACAAGGCGGACCCACCACAACAGGTGTTGGGACTTTATCCTTTTCACAGGAAAAGAAACTGAAGGAACACAAAATAAGCGCGTATTTTTTCATACTGCAACATTACGCATTTTTTCAAATGAGCATGTTTTTTCTGTGTTAAATCATTCACTTCGCACCGCACTTCGCACCGCTGGATTTGCAATGCACCTCGCGTCGCTGCAGTTGCACTGCTGCGGAACCATACAACGCTAAATTTACAACCCAGCGGTGCGGTATTCCGCAGGATGGTTCGGTTTTTCAAACATCGAGTAACTTTTTGAACAGTTAAGCGTGTTGCGTTTAAGGAAACAATGAGTAATTCCATTTTTCATTTATTTTCTTTATTTTTAATGAAAAATACTGCATGCGCCTATTGTTACTGTTCACATTGATTGCATCTTTTCAATTAAGTGCACAGAAATTCCAACTGCTTGATCAACAAATGAAGGATCCCGTTTCGTTTGGGAAGGTCATGCCAGAAAAAGAAACGCCGCGCTTAACGGATATCGATGGTTATTTTAGCGTCTTGGACTCCAATCAATGGGTGAAGATTCGTGCAACTGGATTTTACGACACAAGCATCGTGCTGAATCAAGTGGTCGACGGCAAAATCTACCTCAAAAGCAAAGCGCAGAATGTGCAAGAAGTCGTAGTGAAACCGGGAGTTAATCCCGCGGAACGCATCATGGCGCAAGTCATTGCCAATCGCATGAAAAACCATCCCTTCGAAAACGATGGATTTATCTCCAAACAATACAGCAAATTTGTCTTTGACCTAGACAACGCTTCGCGGAAAATCCTCGAGGATACCGTTGTGGATCCAACGGATACGAATCTATACAGTATGAAGCAATTCTTTGGTCGCCAGCATTTATTTTTGATTGAAACGGCTTCCAAACATTTTTTTGAACCTCCCTACAAGGAAAAAGAAATCATCGAGGCATACAAAGTTTCTGGTTTTACGGATCCGATGTTCTCTACGTTCGCACAATCCATGCAGTCGTTTCACTTTTACGACAATCAAGTGGAATTACTGGGGGAACAATTTGTGAATCCCATTGCCTTCGGTGGAATCAATCGCTATTTGTTTGTGCTGGAGGATACAACTATCAATGGACGCGACACGACGTTTACCATTTTCTTTCGTCCACGCAAGGGAAAGGACTTTGATGGAATGACAGGTTACTTGTATATCAACACCAATTGTTACGCCATTGAAAAAGTAACTGCCGCGCCATACAAGGATGGTGGAACTGGTTCTTCTGTTCGTATCGTACAAGAGTATGCTTTTATCGATCAAAAAAAATGGTTTCCTATGAAATTATCGACCGAGGTTCAAATGGTTTTCGCTGCCATTACTATCTCTAAAGGGAAAACGGCTTTTGTTTCGGGTAAAGGTGCTACTTACATGGAATCCGTTCAGTTTAATCCGCCGGAATTGGAAAAAGTGAAGTTTAACAACATCGCCGTGCAAACAAACGTTGGTTCTGAACGCGTCAAAGACCAAGAGTGGGATAGTTTGCGTCCATATGCCTTGACGGATAAAGAAAAAAACACGTACGTTTCAAATGACAGTCTTTCCAAAGAGGAACATTTAGATCGCTACTTGCGTTTGTTGAAAGTGCTTTCTTCGGGTAAAATCCCACTCGGATACCTGAATATCGACGCAACTAAATTATTCGCCGTGAATGCCTTTGAGAAAACACGCATTGGATTGGGAATCGAAAATTCGGACCGCTTTCTTCCGTGGATGACAGCAAACGCTTCTGTTGCGTATGGCTTCGGAGATAAAAAAGTCAAATATGGTGGATTCTTGGAATTTCATTTGGATCCATCGACGAAAACCAACTTGAAGCTGTTCTATGCAAATGACGTGGTGGAAGTAGGAGGGAACGTTTCCTACAAAACAAATATGTTCTATTCTCAAGACGCCGGACGCATGCTCTTCGTGAATAACATGTCCTACCAAAAGAAAGCAGGAATTCAACTTTCGACAATTGTCCGCGCGAATAAATACTTCACACTCGAATTGAATTACCAACAAAATCAATTCACCAATGGATACCAGTTTCAGCAGCAAACGTCCTGTTCAGCTTTCATGAGTTCACTGTTGTTTTCATGGGCCATCCGTGAAAAAGGGATTATTCTCGGCGATGTGTTTGTCCCTAAAGCAGCGAAGTTTCCGAAACTGCAAATCAAAATAGAAAAGGCTTGGAACATTCCTTCCTTGGATTTGGCTTCCATGGATTTTCTGCGTGTCCAATTCAATATGTTCCATGTGACCACCATTCCAGGAAATGGACGCTTCACGTGGAATGTCCGCGCAGCATGGACCAATGTCCCGACGTCTTTGTTGTACCAGCAAGCTGTGAATGCTTCTTATGTCAACCGTTCGATTTCGATTGCCAATACGTTTGAAACCGTTGGCGTAACAGAGTTCTACCACCAACAGCAAGTGAATGTATTTTTACGTTACATCTGGAATGCACAACGCACGAAAGCCAAATGGAATGAACCGCAATTTGGCGTGCATTACGCTTTTGGTTACGGAACGATGTCCAATCAAAGTCTACACAATATGAGTTTCAATACGATGTCAAAAGGCTTCCATGAGGCGGGACTTCTCCTCAATGGATTGTTTGTGAGTGGGAAATCCAGTATGGGAATTGGCGTGTTTACCCGTTTTGGGGCTTATGCGAATACAGGTGACTGGAAAACGAATGTTTATCCGAAATTATCCTTCGGCTACGTATTCTAATCGAACAACGATGGCATGTCCGTTGATGGCGGTGTCAACTTCGGTGCAGTAGGTTTTTTCACTGCGGGAGGAACTAAAGGCGGTGCAGTTGGAGGAATTACAGTCACAACTTTTTCTTCAACAGTTTCCGTTGGAAGTGCTGATTTCAAGTGAATCAATCTGCGTTTAATTTGTTCCAAACGAAGAATGACCGCGTCGTGATTGCTGCTACTTTCAACGCTGGTTTCGTTAACGACTTTCGATTTAAGGGCTTTCTTTGCCCCATCCAAGGTATAGCCTTCGATTTTGACAAAATGATAGATGCGGTTGATTTTTTCAATTTCTTTAACTGAAAATAATCGGTTTCCTTTGGCGTTCTTTTTGGCAATTTCAAATTGAAATTCCTTCTCCCAAAATCTTAGTAATGAAGCGTTTACATTGAGTAATTCCGCTACTTCCCCAATGGAATAATAGAGCTTGCTAAGTTGTTGGATATCAATTAAAGGCACCTTGTTACTTGAATTAGTTTCCGAAAATAGTTATAATTTTGCAATCGAAAGATGAAAAAGAGATTTCTACATACATTTTTCGTTCTTTTTGTGTTGTTGATCACTCGTTCGGGATTTTCTCAAACGGTGACAAAGGATAGCTTGCTAACATCGGGCATCGACACGACCATCAAAGTTCGACCGGCCAATCCCAAAGCGGATGCCATCATCTCGTACGCGAAATCTTTCTTGGGCGTACCATACCGCTACGGTGGTACAACGCCATCTGGATTCGACTGTTCAGGATTCATCAATTACATTTTTGGGAACTTTGGCTTTTCACTTGTTCGCACCAGTTACGGACTCGCAGAATTAGGGGAGACGATCAAACTATCTGAAATCCAACCGGGTGATTTGATGTTTTTCAAAGGAAGCAATGTGAATTCCACCGCTATAGGACACGTTGCCATGGTGGTGGAAGTCACGCCCTCTGCCATTAAGTTTATTCACTCTGCCAATGGAGGAGTCCGCATTGACAATTTTAAAACATCGGAGTACTACATTCGTCGCTACGTCAAAACAAAACGCTTAGATTACGGTGGATGATTCCTGAACAATGCGTCGCAAAAATCGTTATTTTTGAATAAAACAAACAGCGTGAACCCAGAAAAATTGAGCGAAAGAAGAAATTGGTTGTTCATCATCCTTGCTGGACTCTTTATCACAAATGCGGTGACGGCGGAGTTGATCAGCAATAAACTGATTCAAGTTCCGATTGAATTCAATCTCTTCGGAAGTCATTTTGGTCCATTTGCAACGATTATCGGAATCCTACCTTGGCCCGTCGTTTTCTTGCTAACGGATTTAATGAATGAATTTTACGGTCAAAAAGCAGTTCGCAGACTCTCTTGGATCACCGCCGGACTCATCGCTTATTGTTTCATCATTGTCGGTATTTCCTTGGCGATTCCAGCGTATGAAATTCCAGGATCAGACTTAGCGGACAATGCGTCGTACCTCAAAGTATTTGGACAATCGCAAATGATTATAGTGGGAAGTATTTGTGCCTTTCTTGTATCGCAATTGTTGGATGCTTTCCTGTTTGATAAAATCAAACACAAAACAGGGAATCG
>CAIOSO010000009.1 GCA_903860985.1 uncultured Flavobacteriales bacterium | reverse complement strand
TTCACTTGCCTACAGAAACCGCAAAGAATTGGTCGCAGTGGGTGGCGATTACACCAGACCTAATGAATCGGTGAACACCTGCTTTTATTCGTTGGATGGCGGTCAAAGCTGGCAAGCATCGAAGAATCCACCATCGGGATATCGCTCGTCAGTCATTTATGCAAACGGAGTATATTACGCCTGTGGAACAAATGGCATCGATTACTCAACTGATCACGGACAAAATTGGCAGAAGATTTCCACAGAGAATGCGTTATCCATGTGCACTGATAAAAAGCACTTGTACGTTTCATGCGTAAAAGGGAAAGTACTCAAAATAAAATTGGTTAAATAAAAAAGGAGGACAAACGCCCTCCTTTCCATGTGTTCCAAGTTTGTTTTATTTCGCTTGAAGTGTATCCTCCATTGCTTGAGAAACCGCTGATTTCTCCAAACGTAATTTCGTTCCTTCCGATTGAATCAACACAGTTGAATCAGAAATCTCTAAAATTTTACCGTGGATTCCACCGATCGAAACGATTTTATCTCCAGCTTTTAATCCTTCACGGAATTTTTTCAAATCCTTCTGTTTTTTCATTTGTGGTCTGATCATGAAAAAATAAAACACTAAGACCATTAGTCCAAGCATCAATATACTTTGCATTCCTTGTCCGCCTCCCATAATTGTTGTTTTTAATTTATTAACGTATTTTTCCTTTTATCTCCAAAACGGTTACGGATGGTTCTGTATTCGCCATCACGGTAATCATCTTTTGGATTCTTTTCGAACTCAAGTTATCTGTTTTCACTTGAGCAATAATTTCACTGGATTCACCTGGTTGGATTGGATCCTCCGGTTCTTCAGCCACCGTGCATGAACAAGATGGCGTTACATCGCCAATCACAAGTGGATATTCACCTGTGTTCGTCACCTTAAACTTGGCGTTGATCACTTCACCTTTTACCACTGTTCCCGCATCGAAAACCGTTTCGACTTCCATGGTTGTTTTTTGTCCAACTTGTAAGCCTTTATCATCACTACAAGAAAACAAGAAACCAATTCCAATAAATAAAACTATTTTTTTCATGTATAAAGTATTAGGTCATTAATCCACGTCCAATTTTCACGATTTTTTTCTCCTTTGTCAATTTAGCAATGGCTTTATCTAGTACTCCGTTGATAAACAAGTTGCTTTTCGGCGTACTGTAAAACTTAGAGATCTCGATGTATTCGTTCAAGCTCACCTTTGTTGGAATGCTACTGCATGTTTGTAATTCTGTCAAGCCCATTTTCAAAAGAAGGATATCCATTTTCGCGATACGGTCTAATTCCCAGTTTTGTGTCAATTCCGTGATGAGCGCTTCATTTTCCTCATTCATCTGAATGGTTTTGCGCAATAGATTCACGATAAATTCTTTCTCGTCGTCGTTTTCTTTATATAAGGGCAGGACATCAAAAGCTTTTCCTGGCGACCAAGATTTGATGGTTTTCATCGCCATGGAACAACACAGATCTAAATCATCCGCCCAATAAATACTTTTCTCGTCGAAAAAATATTGGATTAACTCTGAATTCGCAATTTCCGCTTTAAACAACTGAAGTGCAAACGCCATGTCCTCTTCTAATCCCTCCGAATCATTGTTCATGTGTTCGAAAAACACTTCTGATTCAATTACATTCAAATACAACTTTCTGAAGATTTCTTGACATTCCGCTCCTAACCAATTGACTTTTCGTGTTTCACTCAATTTTGTCAGTTGAGCAGATGACTCAATGGCTTCAATCAGTACGTTGTTCACGAACTTCATTTTTGGATTCAAATCTTCTTCTGTCGGACGCAATTTCTTTTTATGCGCATCCATGCTGTTTAGCGCCGCACGCTTCAACTCTGGTAAAGTCATCAGCATGAACAGGTACATGTCGTACATGCGTTCAACTGCAGAGAGCATTTCTTTTTCCGCCTTCAAAATACTTTCCTCTTCACTTTGAAAGAAAGCGTACAGAATTTGGAGTACTTTAATACGTAAGTGTCTTCTATTGAGCATTATTGATTTTTACAGATTCAAACTTCCTTTGGACTGAACACGTTCTTCAGCCATTTTATTCGCAATCTGATAGGTCGGAACACCTTCGTCCTGTGAACGTTTCACAATATTGTAGATGGTTCCGTAAATTTCTTCCGCTTTTTGATGTGCCCAATCCAGGCTTAGTCCTTCCACTTCCGAGAAACAATTAATCACACCACCCGCATTGATGGCAAAATCAGGAGCATAAACGATTCCTCGTTTCATCACTTCCAATCCATGGATTTTCTCGTCTTTTAGTTGATTGTTTGCTGCTCCAGCAATGATCGAGCAGTTCAAACGCGCTAATGTATCATCGTTCACCGTAGCACCAAGCGCACACGGAGCATAAATATCCATGTCCACATCGTAAATCGCATTTGGTTCAACGATGGTTGCACCATATTTCTCCGAAACGCGTTTCAAAGCTTCTTGATTGATATCGGTAATGAATACATTCGCATGCTCTTTCGATAGGTGTTCCACAAGGTATTCCCCTACGTGTCCAACACCTTGCACGGCGATGGTTTTTCCGCTTAGGTCGTCTGTTCCATATTGCATTTTCGCAGCCGCTTTCATTCCCATGTACACGCCAAAAGCCGTCACAGGAGATGGGTCACCACTTTTTCCAGGCAAACCTACTACGTACTTTGTTTCCTCACTCACCCACTGCATATCCGAAGGAGAAATTCCCACATCTTCAGCTGTGATGTATTTTCCGGCAAGACCGTTTACAAACTGTCCAAATCGACGGAAAAGCGCTTCCGATTTCTGGGTTTTCGAATCCCCAATAATCACTGCTTTACCACCACCAAGATTCAAACCTGAAATGGCATTTTTGTAGGTCATTCCACGGGACAAACGAAGTACATCATTTAAGGCTTCCATTTCGTTGTTGTACATCCACATACGGGTTCCACCTAAGGCAGGACCTAATACGGTATTGTGCACAGCGATAATGGCTTTTAATCCGGTAGCGTGATCGTTACAAAAAAGGATTTGTTCATGTCCCAAGTTGGACATTTGTTGGATTACAGGATTTGAATTCAAATCTGTTAAAGAAGTAACTGTCAAATCAGACATGTTTTTGCTTGAGTTCGTTAACTAATCAGATGAATGGTTACTTTTGTAACGCTATTCAACGCTGGCAAAATTAGAAAATAAAACATGAAGTCTCTTCAATACTTAAATAAATATTTCCTAAAATATAAATGGCGTCTTCTTCTAGGAATTCTTTTCACCGTTGTGAGTAACTTTTATGGTGTACAAATGCCTATTTACTTTAAGGATGCCATTGATCAATTTCAAGCAAACATAACACATGCTAAACCAAATGATTTCCTTTGGCTCGCCTTTCAATTGGGTGGATTCTACATGTTATTATCGGTGGCTAAAGGATTCTTCTTGTTTTTGATGCGTCAAACCATCATTGTAATGTCTAGAAACATTGAGTTTGACCTGAAGAATGAAATCTATTCCCATTACCAATCGCTTGACCAGGGATTCTTCAAACGCAATGCTACTGGAGATTTAATGAATCGCATTTCGGAGGATGTTGGATTGGTGCGCATGTACCTCGGGCCTGGAATCATGTACATCATCAATTTGATCATCGCATTCACCTTAATTGTCACACAGATGATTCGGATCAGTCCATCCTTAACGTTTTACGTACTCATTCCCTTGCCGATTATGTCGGTATTAATCTACCGTGTCTCCTCCAAGATGAACGCCATGAGCGCTTTAGTACAAAAGGAACAATCCATCCTCTCCACCATAGCACAAGAAACATTTTCGGGCATCCGAATCATTAAGGCATATAACCGAGAAAAGGAAACAGAGAAGAAATTAAGTGAAAGCGCCGAGAATTACAAAAAACAAAGCATGCGTTTGGTGCTCGTGAATGCGTTTTTCATTCCAACCATTATGTTTTTAATCGGCATCAGTATTTTGATTGCGGTTTATTATGGTGGCATATTATCCTTCACTGGACCCAAAGCAGAACGTATTTCCATTGGAAGTATCGTAGCGTTTATCATGTTCGTCAACAGCTTAACATGGCCATTTGCCAGTTTGGGATGGGTTTCCAGTATCATTCAACGTGCAGCGGCATCCCAGAAACGCATCAATGAGTTTTTATGGACGAAGCCAACCATTGTTAACTCCGTAAACAGCCCCTATCAGTTCGATGGAAGCATTGAATTCAATAACCTTACGTTTCAATATCCAATAACGAACATCAAGGCCGTTTCAAATGTTTCCTTCCGAGTTGAAAAAGGAGAAACGCTTGCCATTGTTGGACATACCGGAAGTGGGAAATCGACGATCAGCTCCTTATTGATGCGGCAATACGATCCACAGAGTGGGGGAATTCTATTTGATGGAACACCTTTGACGGACATCAATCTTCACGCACTTCGTGAGCAAACGGGAATTGTCCCGCAGGACGTTTTCTTGTTTTCCGATACCATCCGAGAGAATTTACAATTCGGAGTAAATGATCGCACTTGCAGCGAAGAAGAACTGATTGCTGCTTGCGAAATGACGCATGTATATCATAACATACAGGGATTCCCAGATGGATTTGAAACCTTACTTGGTGAACGCGGTGTCAATTTAAGTGGTGGACAAAAACAGCGCATTAGTATCGCTCGAGCCTTGTTAAAAAAACCGAAGTTGTTGATTTTAGACGATTGTTTATCAGCCGTGGACACCGAAACAGAGGAAATCATTTTAAGTAACTTGGAAAAAGGAAAAGAAGATCGAACCACAATCATCATCAGCCACCGAATTTCCACCATCCGAAATGCAACAAAAATCATTGTGATGAGCGATGGCGCCATCACCGAGCAGGGCAGTCATGACGAATTAATTTCCTTGAAAGGAACTTATTTTGATCTGCACGAACAGCAGTTGCGGCAGGAGGAGGAATAAAAAAAGGAGGGCGAACCCTCCTTAGCTATTTCTTTTTATTGATATCGATATCGACCGATATCGTATCCTAAAGTAAGTTGATGCAAACCTTTTTCAAGACCAACACCATAATGCCTATAGCCTATTTTAATGTTATTCATTTGGTAGTAAAACCCATAGACCTTAGAAATACTTGAGTATCTCATTGATAAGGTATTGTTAAATGAATTATTCTGTAAATTATTCAATTCTTGTTCATCCGTATAAAGAGGAATATCGTTAATCTCCGCGCCATATCTTTCCATGGACTTTAGTTCAAACTTTGATTTATAATTTGACCAAACATCTATACCCAATCCACCATACAAATGAAAATTATCGGTTAAATTAAAATCTAAAAGCAAAATTGGCTGAATGCTACTTCGTGTAATACTGTTTGTGAAATATGCAGTTGCAGTATAATAAGAATTTAAATAGTCAGCAACAAAATTCATTTGCATTGAGCTATCTGACAAAACATTTCTGTAATAATTAAGTTCAATTACAATAGACATCCTTTTCAACAATCTATATTGGGCGTTTAATCCAATTGAAAAATTCTTTGCTTTCATATTATCAGAACTAAAGTAATCTGTTTGGCCATAAGCAGTTTCAAAAGGATAATAAGAAGTAGAACTAAGTGAACTATAACCTGTAAAACTTTTAGATATACCCAAACTTGAATTTAATCCCCAAGAAAAATCCTGACTTGATGCGATTCCAATCATTCCGAAAAGCATACAATTCACTATGATTATTTTTATTATCATTTCTTTTATTTTTAAATGAAAAAGCCCCTTTCGGGGCTTTAAATTATTTTACTGATTTCAATTTTACCTTTAAGGCATCATTCAATTCATTTTTACCCATTTTACGACCACTATCTGTAATAAAGTATAGCATCTCGTTGGTTTTTGAATCAAAAACGACGTACAAATTAGATTCATCTTTGTAAACCGGAACGCCTCCTCTTAAATACTGTTCGTTATTTCGAAGATTTGTAGGTACTTTCTGATAACCCAAACGGTATTTATAAACCAACACTTTCGTAAATCCAACGGTGTTTGAATAAATATCTTTTGGTTCGGACTTTAACGCACTATTCACATCAGACACGGACATCCCTTTATCTAGTTTGAAAATCTCCTCTGTGGTAGTCGCATAATTATTTAATACTTTCGCAGGTGCGCATGAGTATAGAACTGTCATTACTAAAGACAATGTAATTAATAATATATTTTTCATAATAAGGTAATTTAAATGGTTATGTTAAAATATTAGTTCATTTTAACTAATTTCTTTCCTATTTTGGGTTGATTATTACTTGGACTTGCCGCTTTTTTATTCACAGGAGATTCCTTTGTTTTTGCATCTCCACCATCTTTTGAATCACCATTTTGTTTGCGTGTTCCATTTGAATTGTTATCAGGTAATTGCAAATTGATATTTACATTCGCATTTGCTTTAGATAATTTTTCAATTAAATCACAATTTGTACATTCTTGATCATCAG
>CAIOSO010000008.1 GCA_903860985.1 uncultured Flavobacteriales bacterium | reverse complement strand
TATAGGTCGAATATTAAAGAGGTATAGTCGATTTATTTTGACCCTACCCTATTTGCGATGTATGATCGATACGCCATTAATAATGGAAATCCGATTAACAAACAGGCAGCTAGAAAATATCCTTTTGATACCAAATGAAATCCTTCGATGTCTTTGAGGTCCTCCGGGTTTATTCCCACTCCAATAAAATAGGATAAACTGAGCTTGATGGGTAAAGCGATATCTTCTGCGCCTTGCTTCACGATGATTTCTCCATCAAAAATACTGATGTTGAAGAAAAATAAGGGAACCGCGAAAAGGACAAATGTCAATGCGAATACGGCGAGTGGATTTTTAAAAAGATTTTTTATCATCGGACAAAATTAATCGTTTTATCTATATTCGTCCACGAAATTACGTTTTGACAACAAAATTACACCTAGCTTATTTATGCACCTCCCGCGGTTGGGGTGGACTGGAGATGAATCATCTTCGAAATGCCCTTTGGATGCAAGCGAGAGGACACGAGATTACGCTCGTATGCACAAAAAAATCACCTCTTGAAAAAGCGGCATTGGACGCCCAACTTTCTTTCATCAGCATTCGAAAACCGGTTCGACATTATGCGTTTTTAAGCGCTTTGATGATATTACTGAGTCTTAAAAAACGAGGAGTTACGGCATTAATGATTCGCAATACGTCGGACATCAGCCTAGGTGCGAGCATTGCTTTTTTATCGTTTAAACGGATCCATGTCCATTTTTTTATGGAGCTGATGTTCCATGAACAAAAACAACAACTCTACCGCACTATCCGATACTCCTTTTTGAGTTCTTGGATCTGTTCGCTTGAATATATGAAGAAAAAAGTGCTTTCTTCGACGCGTATTCAGCCAAACAAGGTATGTGTTATTCCATCCGCTTTGGACTTCAGTCAAATTTCCGCTTTGAGTAAAAGTGAGGCACGTAAGCAACTGAAACTTCCTGTTGACAAAGTACTTTTCGGAATGATTGGAAGAATTGACCGGAAAAAACGCATCGAATTGGCCATTTTAGCCCTTCATCAACTCCAAAATTCAGACTATCAATTACTCATCGTAGGCGAAGAGACACCTGATTCGCCAGATTCCTATTTGGCGGAACTTAAAGAACTCATCCAGGGAAAGAAATTGGAGAATCAAGTCCATTTTTGTGGTTTCCAGCAGGAAACAGGTCCATTTTACCGTGCGATCGATGCGCTGATTATGGCTTCTGATTACGAAACCTTTGGTATGAGTACGATTGAGTCAATGGCCCATCATACTCCCGTTCTGGCAAGTAATGCTGGGGGTTCTAAAGAATTGTTGAATACGTTCCCATTGGGAATTCTATTTGAGCCAGGTGATTTCATTTCCTTGTCACAAGCCATGATGTCTTTGGAAACCATTAGCAAAAACACCGTTATTGATCGTGACTTTCAACACCAATTTGGCCACCAACGTATTTGCGAAATCATTGAATCCCGCATACTAAGTTTAAAAAGCGTACGTTAGAGTAGCGAAATCTCCTTAAATTCGTCTCCGATGGACCTATATTCTGCCAAACAACGCTGGAAAGTTGTACTGATTTTCGTTTCACTCCTGATTATTGGAGCTTCTTTGTTTGTGTCTAATCAAATGATTCAAAAAATCGCTGAACGCGACCGTTCAAAAGCAAAGGAATGGGCAAGTGCCTTAAAAAAGAAGGTGGAATTAGTGGAATTGAATGCGCGAATCTTTAAGTCGCTAAGAGAAAAAGAGCGAGAGAAGATTGAATTGGTCGTGGAAGCTCAAAAAACGTTGTTGAATCCATCTGATTTATCACTTAACCAAGATTTAGCTTTTACCTTAAACATCATTGAGTCCAATAAGGACATTCCTGTCATCCTCCTAAACGATGATGGAACACTCGCTCAATTCAGAAACTTAGACACTTTATTTAACGCAGAAAATAGTGAAGTTGAAATCCTAGCACTTGCCAAAAAATGGAAGCGTGAAGGCCATGAGTTTAAAATAAATGTCTTTGGTGATATGTATATGTCCTTTATCTACGGCGAATCGCAAGAATATTTGAGTTTGCAGAAACAAAGCGACTCGCTAATCACTTCCTTCAATCAAGATTTAGGAAATCAATCCAGCCTCATTCCCGTATTGTTTTACGATGTAAAAGAGCAAAAGGTGATTTCGAGTAATTTATCGAAGAAGGAATTAAGCCCTCTCTATCTTGACAAAACGATTGCCAACCTCATAGGTCAAAACGAACCGATTCGGATCAATTTCGGTGAAGGAGAGAAAGTCCTTTATTTCAGTGATAGTCCGGAAGTTAAACAGCTCATTTGGCTACCATATATCCAATTTGGTGTGGTTGGATTAATCGTTATCATAGGTTACTTGTTATTTTCCACCTATCGGAAAGCCGAACAGAATCAAGTTTGGGCAGGACTTGCGAAAGAAACGGCTCACCAACTCGGGACTCCCCTATCTTCACTCATGGCTTGGGTAAGTCACCTTGAAAATGAAGATGTAGATCCAATGGTTCCTAGAGAGATGCAGAAGGACTTGCAGCGATTAGAGAAGATAACAGATCGTTTCTCGAAGATCGGATCAGGCGCGAAACTTGTAGAAGAAGACTTTGTCTTTACGATTGAGAACAACCTGAACTACTTAAAAGCAAGGCTTTCCGATAAAATTGACATCGAATTCACGGTAGATGGACAGCGTCCAATGATTGTTCTTCACAACCGATCTTTAATGGAATGGGTGGTCGAAAACATTTGTAAAAATGCCGTTGATGCCATGGGAGGCGTTGGTAAATTAACGGTTCAAATTAAAGAAGTGGCTGAATGGGTGCATGTGGACATCACTGATACCGGAAAAGGTCTGACTCCGAAACAAATCAAATCCATTTTTCAGCCTGGATACTCCACTAAAAAACGTGGATGGGGACTTGGGCTCACCTTAGTGAAGCGCATTGTTGAAGAGTACCACAAAGGACGCGTGTTTGTCGTTGCATCAGAACTAGAGAAAGGAACAACTTTTAGAATCAGTATTCCGCACTAGAAACCGAACGAAATTTTCTCGCTATTTTAGCAAATAAATTCAAGCTATGTATCAATTCATCCTTGCCGAAGTAAAAAACCACATTGGTTACATTACGATTAATCGTCCAAATCAGTTAAACGCTCTGAACAAAGACACCATTGCTGAATTGCATACTGCCTTAGATTCTTTTAATCAAGATGCATCTGTTGGAACAATCATTTTAACAGGTTCGGGAGAAAAAGCATTTGTTGCTGGAGCGGACATCAAAGAATTTGCCGATTTTACGATTTCACAAGGAGGAGAATTGGCGGTAACTGGTCAAACCACGTTATTTGATTTCATTGAAAACCTAAGTACACCGGTCATCGCTGCTGTAAACGGTTTTGCTCTTGGTGGTGGACTTGAATTAGCCATGTCAGCACACCTTCGCGTAGCATCCAGCAACGCGCGTATGGGTTTGCCGGAAGTATCGTTGGGGGTGATTCCAGGGTATGGAGGCACACAAAGACTTCCGCAGTTAATTGGAAAAGGAAAAGCCAATGAAATCATCTTCACAGCCGGAATGTTGAAAGCGGACGAAGCATTACAATGGGGCTTGGTAAACCATGTGGTAGAACTAGCAGAATTAATGAACAAATGTGAGGAAATCGCACAAAAAATATTGGCAAATTCTCCGATGGCCATAGCAGCAGCGATTCGATCCGTAAATGCTGGATTCCAAGATGGGGTGAACGGATACGAAACAGAAATTGAATCTTTTGCGCAGTGTTTCGGAACGAAGGAATTCGTCGAAGGCACCACCGCATTTTTAGAAAAACGCAAAGCGAATTTTAGAGGCTAAATGAGTAATCCCATTCGCAAATTAATTAGTCAAACCGCCGTCTATGGACTTTCCTCCATCGTTGGTCGTCTGTTGAATTATTTGCTCGTTCCTTTATACACGAGTGTTTTTACAGATCCCGCACATTACGGCGTTGTCTCCGAATTATACGCATGGGTCGCATTTTTGATTGTCATCCTCACTTTCGGCATGGAAACAGCTTTCTTTCGCTTCATTCAAACCAGTGAAAACAAAGAACAGACCTATTTGAATTCCTTGGTTACCGTATTGGGACTCAATGTCCTCTTTTTTGCCATTTTATTGTTCTTTAATAACGACATTGCATCGTTTATGCTCTATGAGGGGCACAACGAATACATCATATTATTGGGGATAATTGTCTGCGTCGATGCGATTTCAGCGATCCCTTTAGCAAAACTACGGGTAGAAGAGAAATCCCTGCGCTTTGTGAGTATTCAAATCACGTCCATATTGGTCAATGTTGGATTGAATTTGTTTCTCATGCTCTATCTTTTCGATCCAGAGCGACCAGAAGAAGGTGTTCTTTTCATCCTTTTAGCGAATTTATGTGCCTCCTTGGTGAAGCCTCTGATGCTCTATGATTTCTTTAAGCTTCGTGGGTTAATCATTAATTGGGCCGAAATTAAGCTCATGGTATTTTATTCTTTTCCACTTGTGATTGGCAGTTTTGCGGGGATTATCAATGAAACCATTGATAGAATTCTCTTAAAACAAATCATTTATAATCCAGCAGAATTGAGTACGCTCCATACCGCAGAAGCAGAGGTGGGAATTTACAGTGCCTGCTATAAATTAGCCATGTTAGTCACCATCTTATTGCAAGCGTACCGATATGCTGCGGAGCCATTTTTTTTCAACCAAATGAAAAACGAGGACCGCAATGTCATTTATGTGAAGGTCATGAATCTGTTCGTCGCAACGGTTTGCCTTGTTTTCTTATTTGTCAGCTTAAATATCGACTTATTTAAACACTTCATTCAAAATGAAAGTTACTGGGCCGGATTACCCGTTGTTCCTATTCTCCTTTTGGCAAATGTGTTTCTTGGTATTTACTACAATCAAAGTATCTGGTATAAATTAAGCGGGAAAACCCAATACGGAGCATACATCGCCATCATTGGCGCTTCCTTAACGATTGGAATCAACATTATTTTTATTCCCAAATACGGATACATGGCGAGCGCTTGGGCGACATTTGTTGTTTACGCTGTGCAAATGGTGATTTCGTATTTCCTTGGACAAAAACACTACCCGATTCCGTATAACATCAAGAAGTTCGCATTATACATAGGCTTGGCTTTACTCCTTTATTTCATTGGATCAAGGATTCATTTGGAGCGTTATTTCGTTCAATTCATCCTCCAAAATACGCTTTTACTGATTTATGTGCTTTTTATTTTTAAAATGGAACGATCCTCCTTTTCTAAAAAACGAAGTCTTTAAACTTTTTATTCGATTGATTGTTGATTAATCACCGAATCAGATTAATTTTGTTAAATGGCATTTCATAACTATCAAGCAGGACCCTTTTTGGAGCAAATCAATACTCCAAACGACTTGCGTGAAAAATTTACGGAAGAACAACTTCCACAAGTCGCAGACGAATTACGTCAGTACATCGTTGATGTCATCTCTGAAATCGGAAATAGTCATTTCGGAGCAAGTTTAGGTGTCGTTGAACTTTCCGTTGCTCTGCACTATGTATTTGATACGCCTAATGATCAATTAGTATGGGACGTTGGACACCAAGCATATGGACATAAAATCCTTACAGGAAGACGCGAGCAATTTCACACAAACCGATTAAAAGGAGGGATTTCTGGTTTTCCAAAAAGATCAGAAAGCGAATACGACACCTTTGGAGTTGGGCATTCATCCACCTCTATTTCTGCTGCATTAGGAATGGCCGTAGCAAGCCGATACAAAGGCGAAACAAAACGTCAACATGTGGCGGTTATTGGTGATGGCGCGATGACAGCCGGATTGGCATTCGAAGGAATGAACCACGCTGGATTCGAAAAAGACGCAAATTTATTGGTTGTCCTAAACGACAACTGCATGTCCATCGACCCGAATGTCGGTGCGCTCAAAGAATATTTAACGGATATCACGACTTCCCACACCTACAACAAGGTCAAAGAAGAAGTTTGGAAATTATTGGGGAAAATCTCGAAGTTCGGTCCTGATGCTCAAACCATTGCTTCAAAGGTTTCGCATGCATTGAAAGGAACATTATTGAATCAAAGCAACTTATTTGAATCGTTGAACTTTAGGTATTTTGGTCCAGTTGATGGCCACGACGTGGTAGGATTAGCGAAAGTCATGGCTGATTTAAAAGACATCCCTGGTCCTAAAATACTACATTGCATAACGCGTAAAGGTGCGGGATACAAGTTTTCTGAAGAAGGAAATCCAACCAAATGGCATGCGCCAGGTGTATTCAACAAAGAGACTGGAGAAATTGTCAAAATTATCCCGAAATCTCCACAACCACCGAAATACCAAGATGTATTTGGACATACCATTGTTGAGTTAGCGGAGAAAAACGAAAAAATCATGGGTGTTACACCTGCTATGCCTTCTGGAAGTTCATTAAACATCATGATGGCAGCTATGCCTGAGCGTAGTTTTGACGTAGGTATTGCCGAGCAACATGCTGTTACTTTTAGTGCAGGATTGGCTACACAAGGTTTGGTTCCATTTTGTAACATCTATTCATCGTTCATGCAACGCGCATTCGACCAAGTATTACACGATGTCGCTTTGCAAAACTTAAACGTTGTCTTTTGTTTAGACCGCGGAGGACTTGTAGGCGCAGATGGAGCAACTCACCATGGAGCTTACGATTTAGCGTACATGCGTTGCATTCCTAACATGGTTGTTTCGGCTCCAATGAATGAAGAAGAGCTGCGCAATTTGATGTATACCGCACAATTGAAAGATCAAGGTCCATTCTCTATTCGTTATCCGCGTGGAAACGGTGTGATGACTGATTGGAAAACACCGTTGAAAGAAATACGCATCGGTGAAGGAAGAAAAGTAAGCATTGGTGAGGATGTAGCTATATTAACCATCGGGCATCCAGGTAATTTCGCCCAAGAAGCCATCCAAGAATTAAAAGAAAGCGGTATTTCTGTTGCTCATTATGACATGCGTTTTGTCAAGCCAATTGATGAAGTCATGTTACACGAGGTTTTCTCGAAATTCAAACACGTTATTACCATCGAAGATGGATGTTTAATGGGTGGATTCGGGTCAGCTGTCATCGAGTTCATGGTGGATCAAAAATACCAAGCAGAAGTTGTTCGACTTGGAATTCCAGATGAATACGTTCATCATGGAACACAAGAAGAATTATGGTCTGACTGTGGATTTGATGCTCCTGCGATTGTAAAAGCAGTAAAATCCTTGACGAAATTCCAAGACAAATCTTCTTCCAATCAAAAAGTGAGTTAATTCACTTTTCAAGACCTATTCCGTTCTTTTTTCGCATTTAATTTATATTTTCGTTCGAAAATTATTGGAAAAACTCAGTCTGTTTTTCTAATTATTGTAATTTGGACAATAATTTAAACCGCCATTTGTGAAAAAAACGAACTTTAGTGCCTTTGGCACACTCATCACTATATTCTTTTTCTGGGGATTTGTTGCAGCGAGTAACGACATATTAATTCCCGTTTTCAAAAAAGCCTTAAACCTGACTCAATTTGAATCACAATTGATTTCATTCGCGTTTTATGTCGCGTATACCGTAGGATCTATCCTCTATTTTGCCATATCTGCGCTACTGAAAAAAGATATCTTGAATAAAATCGGCTACAGAAACGGACTTGCGCTTGGACTAATCATTTCTGCCGTTGGAACCTTGTTGTTTATTCCTGCTTCCAATAACGCTTCATTTGTCATGTTGATTTCTGGATTATTCATTGTTGGACTTGGGTTCGCCTTACAGCAAATTGCTGCCAATCCTCTTGCGATCCAAATGGGCGATCCATCCAAAGGGAACATTCGTTTGAGCATGGCTGGTGGAATTAACAACGTTGGAACGACTATCGGGCCAGTGATCGTTTCCTTCGCAATTTTCGGAGGGGTTTCTTCAGGAGAATCAACGCTGAATTTAACGGCAGTACAAACTCCATACATCTGCTTGGGAATCGCGTTTGTTGTGGCGGCATTGTTCTTTAAATTTTCTTCCGTTCCTGATCGCATCGAAGGTTCCTCTTCAGAAGGAGCTGGAAAAATCATGGAAACACTTCGTCATCCACAAGTACTATTAGGAATGCTTGCCATCTTTCTTTATGTAGGAGTAGAAGTAGCTACAGTGAGTAATTTACCTGAATTCATGAAACAAAAACTTGGAACAGCCGAAGGCGCTGTGGCTCCTTTTGTTTCCTTGTATTGGGCAAGTTTAATGATTGGACGTTGGACTTCCGCTGCAGGTGTTTTTGATTTAAGTAAATCCATGAAAACCTTGTTGGGTGTTGTCCTTCCGTTTGTTGCATTTGGAATATTCGCTGGAGCAAACATCATCGGTGGAAACAACATCAATGAATTATATCCTTATTTAGGCATTGTTGTCCTTTTAATCGTTGCTGACTATTTAAGCGCAGGAAATCCTGTAAAACAAATTATGATCTACTCCAGTTTAGGCGCTATCGCACTAGCCATCGGGATTTTTAGCTCCGGAATGATCAGTGTTTTTGCGTTTATTTCCGTTGGAATATTTTGTAGCACCTTATGGCCATGTATCTTCACCTTATCCATAGCCGGAATGGGTGAAAACACCAATACAGCGTCAAGTTTGCTTATCATGATGATCATGGGAGGTGGATTCATTTCCGTCCTTCAAGGCGCATTAGCCAACGACAACTTACTAGGAATTCAACAATCATATTGGCTGGGAGTTATTTGTTTTGCTTACCTTGTTTTCTTTGCCTGGATCGTAAGTAAAATTCTTCAGAGAAGAGGCGTTGATATTTTCTCCACTGAAAAAGTTTCTGGACATTAATCCCCTGTATTTTGAGCATGTATCGCATTGATTTTAATGACTTTTTCACATCTGCATTTTCCGTGGATTGTATTCTCTTTGGGTATTCAGAAGGTGAGATTAAAGCCCTATTGATTAAAAGAGCCATGCAGCCATTCGAGAATCTTTGGGCCATTCCTGGAGATTTGATTTATCCTGATGAGGATTTGGAACAAGCGGCCGAACGTGTTTTATTCGAGTTAACAGGACTCAATAACATAGCGATGCATCAGTCGCAGACCTTTGGAAAGCCTAATAGACATCCACAAGGACGCGTGATCACCATTTCCTACTTTGCTCTTTTACGCATTGAGGACTTTGAGGTAAAAGCATCCTCTTGGGCTGGTGATGTTCAGTGGGTTTCATTGAAAAACATGCCGGATCTAGCATTTGACCACAATCACATACTATCCAGTACGTATGAAATGCTGAAATTAAAACTACAAAACGAACCCATTTGTTTTGATATCCTTCCGGAACGATTTACACTAAATGAATTTCAACAATTGTTTGAATTCGCCTTTGATCAAGCATTTGACAAAGCAAACTTCCGAAAGAAAATAAAAAACATCCCCCTTATTGCACACGACGAAAAACAACAAAACGTAAAACATCGTCCAGCTAAACTTTTTTCTTTTGATATGATGGCATACGCAGAAGGAATAGAACAAAATCGCTACACATTCAAAATGTGAAAAATAAAATGAAATACTTATTGTATAATGTACAATTATTTATATATTTACACTGTACTAGCGAACATTTTGCATAGTCAATGGTTAAATACTTAGTAAAAGAGGCTCCGGCCTCTTTTTTCTTGAAGACCGATTTGAAAAAAAGTTATTGTTCTTTTTACAATAATTGATAATCTTTTTATATTTACGAAACTAACTAAGCTAAAATGATAAAAAAACTATTCATTCAACTGCTTTTTATTGGAATTAGTGGGCTCGCATTTTCGCAAGAAATATCCGTCTCTGGTTTTGTAAGAAGTGAACAAAGCGTGGGATTACCCTTTGTAAAGGTTCAAGTCAAGGGGGTTCCAACCGGTGTAACCACTGACGGAACAGGTTTTTACCGCTTAAAAGTAAGCGATATAAACAATTCTACTCTCTTATTTACCTTGACTGGTTACGAAAAACAAGAAATTGCTCTTAACGGTAAAAGCAATCTAGATATCGTTCTGGTGGAAATCGTTAATAATCAACAGGAGGTTGTGGTTGGATATGGAACTGCGAAAAGCAAAGAAGTAACAGGAGCAACTTCAAGAGTAAACGGAGAGAACATTGAAAAAATGAGCGTTGCACGCGTTGATCAAGCCCTACAAGGACAAGTTGCCGGTGTAAACATCGCTACGAATTCAGGTTCACCCGGTGGTTCCTCAAGCATTCGCATTCGTGGTTTATCCACATTTGGCGATAATGACCCATTAATCTTAGTAGATGGAGTTGTGTATGATTCCGAAGGATTGAATGCATTAAATCCATCTGACATCAAATCAATCAACGTACTAAAAGACGCTACAGCAGGTATTTACGGAGTTCGTGCAGCAAATGGTGTCATCATCGTTGAAACGAAAAAAGGAAACATTAATAGCAAGCCTCAAGTAGAATATAGCGCTTATTGGGGACAGCAGCAGACTTCCAGAAAACTTGATTTGTTGAGTGCGCAGGAATATGCAGTGATAAAAAATGAAATGTTTGCCATGGGCGGACAAGACATGCCGTTCAACAATACCAATTTAGGTCTTGGAACGCCCTGGCAAGACTCTGTTTTCCAAACAGCACCGATTCAAAGTCATAACTTAAGCATCAGTGGAGGGACCATGAATACACGTTACTCCATTGCTCTCGGATACTTTAATCAAGATGGTATCGTTGGTGGGCCTAAATCGAATTTCTCACGTTACAATGCACGTTTGAACTTCAGCACGGACATGTCGGCAAAACTGAAGTTAAATTCGGTATTACTTTACTCAAACGATGCGCGTAGCACCTTGCCAGAAAACGGCATCGGATCAGTACTTTACAACACCATTAACGCTTTCCCGAATGTTCCAATTCGCAAACCAAATGGACAATTCTCCTACATGGAACAAGTAAGTGACATTATCAATCCAATTGCACAAATGCAAAATCAGTACAATTGGAATACAGCCAATAAAATTGTTGGAAAAGAGGAGTTTGTATACGCATTCAATGATCATTTATCCTTTACCAATCGTTTCAACTACAATGTAGCATTCGTTGACGGAAAAGTATTTTCCCCGCTCGTTTGGTACGGTGATGGAAAATATGCCAACACTGCAATTAACGACAACCTTGAATCTCCGACTGTTGAACTTGCACCAGGGGTAGAAATCAACCGTGGGGCGGCTGTTTATGAAGAACGATCGACATTCGTTGACCTAACGTACGAGAGTTTTTTAAACTACGAAAAAACATTCTCAGAAGTACATAAAATCAAAGGAACTGCAGGGGTTTCTATCTTCCAAAGAAAAGGCAATTCATTAAACGGAACGGCTTATGGAATTCCGAACAATTCAGTAGATTACGCAGACATTTCAGCAAATACAGCGCAAGGCGGGTACTTAAACAACGTTGGGTCATGGCAGTTTACAGAACGCTTGGTTTCCTCTTTCTTACGTGCTGAGTATAGCTTTAAAGAAAAATACATGTTCTCGGGAATTTTAAGACGTGACGGATCAAGCAAATTCGGAGCAAATAGTCGCTACGGAATCTTTCCAACAGCCTCTGCAGGTTGGTTGCTGTCCGAAGAATCATTCTTTAAAGTGAAATTCATCGACTACGCGAAACTTCGCATAAGCTACGGTGTTTCTGGAAATGACCAGATTCCTAACTTTGCTTACCGCGGATTATTAAACGGAGAAGGAGTATATGTATTCGACGATTTAATCACGCAAGGAGTAGCAATTGGTCGTCCATCAAATCCAGACTTGAAATGGGAAACAACACGTCAATTGAACATTGGCGCAGACTTTACCTTCTGGAAAAAACTCGACTTTACAACCAATTATTTTATCAAAAATACATTTGATTTACTTTTCCAACCAGACGTAACAGCCATCATTGGTTCTTATGGTCCAGGTGGATATCCCCCGGTGATCAACGCAGGAAATGTTTCTAACAAAGGAGTTGAATTAGAGTTTGCTTATCATTTACGCAAGAAAAAAGATTTCTCAACTGATTTGAATTTTAATGTGACAACCATCACGAATAAAGTAACGAAAGTGCCAGATGGAGTAGACTACATTCCAGGTGCTGGATTTAGTGTCGGAGGTGATGTTGCTACACGTTTTCAACAAGGATACGAAATCGGTTATTTCTATGGATACCAAACCGCTGGTGTTTTCCAAAATCAAGCACAAATTGATGCTTCACCGTTGCAAGACGGGGCAAAACCAGGAGACTTAATTTTTGTTGATCAAAACGGCGATGGAAAAATCAGTTTTTCTGACGACAGTGACAAAACCTACTTAGGTTCTGCTATTCCAGACTTCACCTTCGGATTCTCATTCAATGTTCGATACAAAGCATTCGACCTTTCGGGAATGGTTTATTCAGCAATTGGACAAGAAATCATCCGTAACTACGAGCGCCAGCAACCTTACGCAAATCAATTAGGTTATATGGTTGATCGTTGGACAGGAGAAGGTTCAACGAATGTGAATCCACGTGTAACTACTGAGTCTACTCATAATAACTTGTTCTCTTCATATTACGTAGAAGATGGGTCCTTTGCTCGTTTGAAAAACGTTCAGCTCGGCTATAGCTTCTCAGCAATCAAATTAAAGAAAATTAAAGTGGATTCATTCCGAATCTATGTATCTGCAAATAACTTATTTACACTGACTCGTTACCAAGGATTCGACCCGGACCTAGGTTCTTCAGGTGCGCTTGCTGCAGGAGTTGACTACGGATTCTATCCGCAAGCAAAAACATTCATGGGTGGTGTTCAATTAAAATTCTAAACAATGAGACTATTTCAAAAATCACTTGTGCTTACAGGATTAATTATCCTATCCCTATCACAAACAGCTTGTGACAAGTTCCTTTCTGTTGACCCTCCATACACACAAGATGTGGAGAATTACTTTCAGACTCCTGAGGATTACGACCGCGCATTAACAGGTGCATATGACCTGTTACAAGCGTCGTTCTTGACAATGTGGATTGGAGAAATCGCTTCTGACAATGCCATCGCAGGTGGAGAAAGTGTGAATGATTCTCCTGGATTACACCAAATCGATAATATGACTCATGGTGGTGTCAATAGTGAGCTAAGAAACGTTTTTCGTTGGAATTACACGGGTTTAACCCGAGCAAACTATATCCTTGAACACAAGGACAACATCGATTTTCCAGGCAAAGCACACATCATTGCAGAAGCGAAGTTCCTTCGTGCTTACTACTACTTTGAATTAGTAAAATTCTTCGGAGACGTTCCTTTAATCATTGACAAACGCATCGGTATTGAAGAAGCGCTTCAAATCGCTCGTACACCAAAATCAGAAGTATATGCGCAAATCGAGAAAGATTTGCAAGAAGCTTCTTTGGTATTGAATCCAGTTGCTAGTCAGAAAGGAAGAGCAACGAAAGGGGCTGCTTTATCTTTCCTTGGCAAGGTGTACCTCTACCAAAATAAATTTACGGAAGCAGCAGAAACGTTTGACGAAGTTATTGCCTCTGGAAGTTACAGTCTTGCTCCAAGTGTCATTGATTTGTTTTCTGTTGCCAATGAAAACAACAGTGAATCAGTATTCGATGTACAGTACACAGGTTTAGAAGGTGGGAGTTACGGATGTTTGATTTGCCTAGAAGGAAATGCAGCTGTTGGATTCCAAGGAATTCGTCAGTACAATGGTCCTGTATACGGAGATGGAAACAGCTACAACTTGCCAACGCAAGAATTGTACGATGCATTTAGCTCCATCGATGTTCGTCGTGCCGCTACCGTATTAGACATCGACGCATTTATTGCTTCTCAACCGAATCCTGCTTCCATTACCTATGCAATTGGCGCTGGTGGACACACAGGATACTACAACAATAAATACATCAAACGTCAAGGTGAAATTGGACTGCCAGACAACGATTTAACGAGTCCAGTGAATTACCGCGTGATGCGCTACGCTGACGTACTTTTAATGGCTGCTGAAGCTCACTACAAACTTGGACACACATCAACGGCACAGCAGCTGGTAAATCAAGTTAGAGGTAGGGCTGGCGTACCCGGAATTCCTGTGAATTCGATTGATGTAATCTATAGAGAACGTCGTTATGAATTATCAGGTGAAGGATTGCGCTTCTTTGACTTGGTTAGAACAGGGCAAGCCGCAACCTACATCGATGGCTTTGTTACAGGCAAACATGAATTATTCCCAATTCCGCAAGTTGAAATCGATTTAACAGGTGGTAATTGGTCACAAAACCCAGGTTATTAATATTTAGAGTTATGAAAATGAAACTACTATTTTCAGCAAGCATTTTAACATTGCTTTTTGCTTGTAAAAAAGATAATCCGCAATTAGGTCCTGCACCTACAGCTGCAGATGCCGCATTTACCTATACCGCTTCAGCGGGTAATGCAAACATCATTGAGTTTACCGCCAATAATCCTTCTCTTCAATGTCTTTGGGATTTTGGAAATGGAACGAAGGCCAAAGGTGCAACCGTGAGTTCACCATACCCTTACGCAGGAACATATACCGTGAAATTAACGGTATTTGCATCGGGAGGAAGCAGAAGTACTTCTCAGCAAATAACCATAGCTCAAGATAACCTAGGTTTATTAAACAACCCTATTTTCATCATGTTAACCGGAGGAGTGAATGGGCCCGGATACAAAACTTGGGTAATCGATTCCACTGCCGACGGACACATGGGGGTTGGTCCAGATCCAATCAGTGCGCTTGGAAATATCCCAGAATGGTGGTCTGCAGGGCCCTTGGATAAAGCAGGTGCAGGAATTTATGACGATAAATACGTTTTTCACTTGAATGGGTTCAAATTTGACATGATCAATAATGGCAACGTATACGTTCACAATTCGCTTGCTGCCAATTTCCCCGGCTCTTTTCAAAATCTTGGTGATTTTACAGCGCCGTTTACTGATCAAATGGACGAATCATGGACTTTATTAGAGGCCGTCGATACCACCATCACCATTTCAAACAATGCATTTATCGGATTCTACACCGGAGTTCAAACGTATCGCATATTGGATATCACTGACTCTACCCTATCTTTACAATATAAACACCACGCAGGCGGATTAAATTGGTATTTGCGCCTCAAAACTGAATAAGCTAAACTACTAATTATGAGCATTCAAAACCTTTTAATATTCATTTTTGCTGGACTTGCTGGATGCGATAAAACAACTCCGCCAGCTGTTGTGAAACCAACCAATTTAGTAACAGCTGTGGATGTAACATCTGGACTTGTTCATGTACAAGCTTCTGCAGAAGGAGCTAATTTCTATACCGTTACTTTTTTTCACAACAACGATTCAACGGTGATTGAGACAAATGATGGACAAGCAAGCTACACCTACTTGAGCAATGGAAGTTATTTAGTGAAAACAAAAGCACATACCACTTATGCGGATTACATTCAAAAAATAGATACAGTAATCATTAATTTAACCGGGGGCAGCACTTCTGGCGCGCCAACTACAGGTTACAACACACCTTTGAGCTATGCCAATTATTCTCTCGTTTGGAGTGACGAATTCAATGGAACTGGGCTTTCATCCGATTGGACTTTTGACATTGGAACTGGTAGTGGCGGTTGGGGAAATAATGAACTTCAATATTACACGAATCAAAACTATGCAGTAAATAGTGGATATTTAGAAATCACTGCGAAAAACCAGGCATATAACTCCTCTTTGTATACCTCCACTCGTTTAAAAACACAGGGTATAAAGTCTTGGAAATACGGTCGCATTGATCTACGTGCAGCAATTCCTTACGGACAAGGGATTTGGCCAGCATTGTGGATGCTTGGAGACAATATTTCAACTGTCGGATGGCCTTCATGTGGGGAAATCGACATCATGGAATTAATTGGTGGTGCTGGAGCAAATGATCGCACCGTTTACGGAACTGGACATTGGAGTGATAACGGAAATCATGCGCAACAAGGCGGAAATACCGTTTTACCATCCGGAAAATTCTCTGATGAGTTTCACGTATTCTCCATTGTTTGGACACAAAATAACATTACATGGTTAATGGATGATATCCCATATAACACCTTAAACACGACTCCCGCTACACTTAGCGCATTTCAAAATAAATTCTTTTTGATTTTCAATGTTGCCGTAGGTGGCAATTGGCCGGGGAATCCTGATGCCACAACTGTTTATCCACAGAAAATGTACGTGGATTACGTTCGTGTATTCCAATAAAAAGATCAGAACTTTTATTCTTAATACCATGAAAAAACTCATTTACCTTAGCAGTGGGTTGCTTTTGCTTTTGTTATCATGCAAAAGCGTACAAACCATTTCATCCAGCTCTAACACAAACGAAGATAAGACCTTGAATGCGCGCATTGCACAAATGTCAATCGAAGAAAAAATTGGACAAACGTGTCAAATTACCTTAGATGTTATCTCGCAAACAGATGCCAACGGCGCTGTAAGTGCTCCCTGCGTGATAGATACTGCAAAACTTAATGAAGCCATCCTAAAATACCATGTAGGCTCCGTTTTAAATGTTGGTGCACACACCCTAAGCTTAGAGGAATGGAAAGGGATTATTCCAGCTATTCAACATTCTTACGTCACAGGCAAAACGAAGGTTCCTGTTATATATGGAATTGACGCCATTCACGGGGTTAATTATACCGTTGGGGCTACATTATTTCCTCAAGAAATTGGCTTAGCGGCAACTTGGAATCCAGAATTAGCGAAAACCTTTGGTGAAATCACTGCATACGAAACACGCGCATCTGGTATTCCTTGGAATTTTTCACCCGTACTCGATCTTGGCAGACAACCGCTTTGGTCTCGTACTTTTGAAACACTTGGGGAGGACCCCTACCTCATTTCACAAATGGGATCTGCTATTATTGATGGATATCAAGGCGGAACGAATCCTGACGAATATCATGTAGCCGCTTGCATGAAACATTTTGTTGGATATAGTGCAGCGAACAGTGGTCGTGACCGAACGCCAGCTTGGATACCTGAAAAATACATGAAAGAACTTTTTTTGCCCTCCTTTAAAGCAGCTGTGGAGCATGGTGCATTAACGGTCATGATTAATAGCGGAGCTGTCAACGGAGTTCCCGGACACATCAACCACCACTTGATTACCGAAACACTTAAAGGAGAATGGGGATTTAAAGGATTTGCTGTTTCCGATTGGGAAGATTTTATCATGTTGCATACCGTACATTCCACCTCGCCAAGTCTAGCAGATGCGTATGTACAAGCATTCAATGCAGGAGTTGATATGAGCATGGTTCCATTAAGTCCACAGTACCAAGAATACTGTAACATCATGGTGAATGCCGTGAAAACAGGTAAAATTTCCATGGAGCGATTGGATGACGCAGTTCGCAGAATTTTACTTGTCAAATCTAGATTAGGGCTATTTGAAAGACCCGTACCAACGTTTGAAAACTATCCTAAATTTGGATCCGCAGAATTTCAACAAGCGTCTCTCAATTCAGCGCTAGAGTCCATTACACTATTGAAAAACGAAAATGGAATTTTGCCATTGTCGAAAAATCAAAAAGTGTTGATTGCTGGACCAACATCCAACAACCTCATTTACCTGAACGGTGCTTGGACACATACCTGGCAGGGTGTAGATACAGCTTACAACACAAGTGGTTGTTTAACCGTTCGAGAAGCATTTGAGAAAAAATTAGGAAAAGAAAATTGTTTGTTTTCCCAAGGAGCTGAACTTTACAGCAACGAAGGTTTTGAAAAAACTCGTTTTGTCAATTTACCAGACTATAAAGAAAAACTAAAGCAAGCAGATGTTGTTGTACTATGCTTAGGTGAACTACCAGCAACAGAAAAGCCCGGGGACATCTTATCCTTAAATCTTGACATCGAACAACGTGAACTGGCCAAATTAGCATACGAACAAAACAAAAAAGTAATTATTGTTCTTCTGGAAGGCCGTCCTCGTATCATTCACGACATTGTGCCTCAGGCGGATGGAATCATTCAAGCATACTTGCCCGGAAATTATGGTGCGGAAGCTTTGGTGCAATTAATGTTTGGTGACGTAAATTTTAGCGGGAAACTTCCTTACACTTATCCAAAATTCGATGGAGTAATTGAATTTTATGATCACCCAAAAAGTGTAGACAGATCCAAATCAGGTGATTTCAGTGCATACAATCCAGAATGGGACTTTGGTTATGGACTCAGCTACTCAAACATTCGTTATTCGGACTTAACTGTGAGTCAAGAAATCTTTTCAGACAAAGATAGCATCGCGGTTAGCGTTCGCGTAAAAAACGAAAGTGCTATTTCTTGTAAAGAAGTCATTCAACTGTATGTGAGTGATGACTATGCAAGTATGATTCCTTCGGGAAAATCGTTAAAACGCTTTTATAAAATGGAAATTCCAGCCTTTACTGAAGTCAAAAAAACATTTTACTTGAACAAAACAGATTTTCAATTTTTCGGTTCAAATGGAGCATTTATCATGGAGGATGGGGTGTTTACCATCAGTATCGCTGATTTATCCAGAAAGGTAAGCTGCAAAAAGAAATAACACGTCGAAAACATTTTTGATTTATTTTTGTTTTAGCAAAAATACTTTAAGGTTTTTGTGCTTATTGTATTTTTTACTATATTAGTTTCCGATTTCCACTGGAAATGAACTATTTTTGAATTATAAACCTAATTTATTTGAAACATGAAAAAACTTTACATTTTATTATTTCTTCCTTTTTTCGGCTTAAATGCCCAAATTGAAGGGAATTGGAAACTAGCGCCACAAGCAGGGGCATTAGGAGTAGGTCCAACCGTAGGAGACATTTCTTGGTGGTCAAATTCAACAGGAGACATCACAACTCGTGCATGTTTGTTTGACGATTCAGTTCGTTTTGATCCGAACGGAACATTTAACAATTACATGAATGGAAGCACGTGGTTAGAAGGATGGCAAGGCGTTTCGCCTGATGGTTGTGGCACACCAGTAGCACCTCATAACGGGTCAAATCCTGCTACTTGGAATTTCGATGCTGCAACAGGAACATTAAACGTTGTTGGTTTAGGGGCTCATATTGGTTTAGCAAAAGTAATTAATGGCGCTGAAATTACTAGTCCAGCTAATGCCGCATCATCTATTGCGTACCATGTTGAGTTTTCAAATGGTGGTAACACGATGACGGCAACCATCAATTTTGGTCCTGGTTACTGGCAATTTGTTTACCAAAAAACGCAAATTGTACAAGCAGCTACGCCATTAATCACGTTCAAAGTGAACATGAATAACTACACTGGACCAGCATTCACAAATGTTTACGTGAGTGGTACTTTCAACAGCTGGAGTGGTAACGCAAACCCAATGACCGATGCTAACTTAGATGGTATTTGGGAAACAACTTTGCCAATTAATGCAGGAGCAATTGAATACAAATTCTCTTTAGACAACTGGGCCAACTCTGAGCAATTCGCTGGAGGAGAAACATGTACAGTAACAAACGGAGGATTTACCAATCGTTCTTACACCGTTGTGAATGATGCGGACTTAGGTGCTGTATGTTATGAAAGCTGTTCCGTTTGTACGGCAAATGTTACCTTCAAAGTAGACATGGCTAACTATACAGGAGCAGCATTTACAGGCGTATTCATCAACGGAACATTCAACGGATGGAACGGAACAACAAATCCAATGACGGATGCAAATTTAGATGGCATCTGGGATGTAACTTTACCATTACCGAACGGAACAATTGAATACAAATTCACATTAGACGGATGGAATGCTTCTGAGCAATTTGCTGGAGGAGAATCTTGTACAATCACAACTGGTGGATTCACTAATCGTGTTTACACTGTTGCTGGTGTTGCTGATTTAGGAGTAGTATGTTACGAAAGTTGCGTTGCTTGTATCAGTGGATTGGAAGAAAATGCAGCTGCATCATTGACATTAATGCCAAATCCAGCGCAAACATCTTTCAACATTGTTTCTTCTGAAGTAATTACAGAAGTTGAGTTAGTTGACTTGAGTGGAAAATCAGTGCGTAAAGTAACTGGATCTACTACCGAAATGAATGTAAATGTTGCAGACCTTGTTCAAGGAATGTATACAGTAATCGTTCGTTCTGAAAACGGAACAACAACATCTCGTGTGATCGTTCAATAATCACCAAAATAATTGATGTAGAAAAGAGGGGCTTGTCCCCTCTTTTTTTTGTCCAAAAAGTTTGCTTATTTGGTCAGATAAGCTTCTTGTTTGCGTACTTTTGTCCCATGGATCACGACATCGAATTAAAATTTCAACAAGTTAAAAAAAGCCTTGAAAAAGATTTTGGGCCAGGACTCGATGTGCCATCGTTGCTATTTTTAATTGGTGTCAACGAGCTAGGTATTGGCTACAAAAATTTCAGTAAACAAGAGAAGACAGAATTAATGCACGTTGCTATCTGCACCTTGCTCGAGCCTTATGGCTATTACGAATTTGAAGGCCGGGATAAAGACCAGTGGCCTCACTTTAAATTGAATCAATTAATTCCGGCGCTTGGACACCAAGAAGAACAACACTTGATGAAAGAGGCAATGATTGATTATTTCATTCAAAATGAATACTATACGCCAGATGAAACGGAATGATTTTTTCCAAGAAAAGTCCTTGTAAAAATGTTGTAGAAGAACAAGCTTAATTCGTAATTTTGCACCATGACTCAAGAGACTATTCAAGCTCCATCCACATTTAAAACGTATTTAGTTTTTACGAAGTTTAGGTTGTCCTTTCTCGTAATTTTATCTGCCTTGTCTGGGTACTTGTTTGCTGGCGGAAAAGACGGCTTAGTCATTTTTTATCTCATGCTTGGCGGAACCCTTGTTACAGCGGCATCAAATGGTGCGAATCAAATATGGGAGCGGGACTTGGATAAATTCATGAACCGCACCAATCGCCGGCCATTACCAACTGGACAAATGTCTGTTCGTGAAGCATACATCATTTGTACGTGCTCCCTTATCATTGGAACCATCTTATTGGCCATGATCAATTGGAAAAGTGCGCTACTCGGCTTACTTGCATTCATCACCTATGTTTTCGTTTACACTCCCCTCAAGCAAAAAACTCCCTGGGCTGTCTTCGTTGGTGCTTTTCCTGGCGCTATTCCTCCCCTTTTGGGCGCTATTGCACATACCAATGCGTTTGGATTTGAGCCAGGCGTCCTGTTTTTTGTCCAATTTACGTGGCAATTTCCGCATTTTTGGGCAATCGCTTGGGTATTATATGATGACTACCTCAAAGCAGGATTTTCACTTCTGCCTTCAAAAACGGGAAGATCCAAACATTCTGCTTTTCAAATCATGGTCTATGCATTAGCACTGATTCCTTTTAGTCTAGTTCCTTGGTTATTGGGCTGGACTGGAATTTACTCACTCATCATTGCAAGTGTTCTAGGAATAGGATTCTTCCTTTACGCCTACAAACTATACCATAGTCTAGAAGTTTCAGATGCACGTAAACTTATGTTCGCCTCATTTGTTTATTTACCGATCATACAATTTGTTTATGTTTTTGATCGAACCATTTAATCAAACATTCATTTCTTAAATATACCACGCCATGAGCACCGAAAACGAAGAAAAACCGACTGAAAAAAGAAATTTCGCCAACGAAATCAGTCCGGAAGTGAAGGAAAAGATGAAGAAAAACTTAGTTTATGTTGGGATTTTCAGCGTCATCATGTTATTTGCAGGATTTACCTCTGGGTACTACGTATCCATGGGAGATTCCTTTTGGTTAAAATATCCTATGCCTACTTTCTTTTGGTTCAGTACGGCGAGTATTGCCTTCAGCAGTTTGGCGTTTATGCTTGCCATTCGAAGTGCAAAAAAGAACCAGCAAGGAAAAATCAAGATGTGGATGGCGGCAACCCTCATTTTTGGTGCTGGATTCATCTATTGTCAGTTCAAAGGATACGGTGAACTAGTTCGCAATGGGTTTCATGCCGTGAATAGCCTAGTGGTCACTGATGGACGTTATGGTGATTATTTCGAAGTGAAGTACAAGGACAAGTTCATCGATGTAGATGGAAATAAATTTGTGTATGAAGGAAGAGAGATGAGTCCCAATGATTTCAAAACTTTCCAAAATTTCATGGCGCAATTTAAAGCAGTGAAACAAAACAAAGCGCTTCGTATAAGCAAACCAGACGGGCGTTTTGAAATATATTTCAATCAGCAACCGCTTCTCATCAAAAACGGGCTTTTGTTCGCGAATGATACAACACAACTATTATTTACCGATGAAATTCGCTTGAGTCAACTTGCGGTGAACATCCTAGACGGACGCGGGGACTTCTTTGCTAGAGGGGAATACGGAAAAGACTTTACAATCTATTACAAAAAGCATTTACTCGATTATAAAGACCGAAAACTTTGGTACAAAGGAGAAAGTATTAAACCTCATCTTCAGGTAAAGGCAATGGAGTCCGCTGATTCAGCTTCACAGTATTTGTACCTGATTACTTTCATACACTTGCTACATGTGCTCATCGCTTTAATTTACTTGTTAAAAGTTTCAACTGCTTCATTTCGAGGTGATTTCAATGCAGAGAACCATTTATCCTTGCGATTGAGTGCATTATTCTGGCATTTTTTAGGTCTTTTATGGGTAGCTTTGCTCTTATTTTTCATATTTATTCACTAAACTTGCAGAAAATTAGTTAGAATGGCTGGACATACAACGCAACTAGACGCCAAAACCCTTTGGGGTGGAAAAGAATCACCTTTTCAAACAAGCTATGGTAAATTAATGATGTGGTTTTTCCTTGTGTCAGATGCCCTGACATTTAGTGGATTGCTCATTGCATATGGTTTTACGCGTCACGACGCGCAAGATGCATGGCCGATTGGCGAGGAAACCTTCAACTCTATGCCTTTCTTAGGCCATGGATATCCACTACTTTATGTGGCTTTAATGACCTTTATTTTGATCGTTTCTTCGGTGACCATGGTATTGGCTGTTGAAGCTGGACATCGAATGGATCGCAAAGGAGTAACCAATTGGATGATCGCGACGATCATCGGTGGATTTTTCTTTGTGGGATCTCAAGCATGGGAATGGTCTCACTTTATTCACGGTTCTGAATTTGGAAAAATTGAATTGGCGGATGGTTCTCAAGCAATTGTTAAAGGGCATTTTGGTGAAATAAAAAACTTTACTGTCGTTGAAGCTGGCGCGCACCACAAGGTAGGCGAAGTCATGAAAGAAGATTTATTGCACGAATTTCATCATGCGGCTGAAGCCGGACATCTGAAAGATGGCATGATCCATTTCGCTGATGGTACTGTTGCTAAAATCAATAAGGCAAAAGACCATGAAATGAAATTAATTTTCAAGAAATCTGGGGCTAAGAACAAAATTGGTGCACCAGCAATTACTGGCGCTGCGGCAGAGAAAATGTATTACGAAGCACTTTACAGCGGTGAAGCAAATCGTGTGGTATATGGTGCAAACCTGAAACAAAACGAATACGGGCCTCAGCAATACGCTCAGTTCTTCTTCTTTATTACTGGATTCCATGGTTTCCACGTATTCTCTGGCGTCATGATTAATATTATCATTTTGTTGGGTGTTCTTGCGGGAACATACCACAAGCGCGGGCATTATGAAATGGTTGAAAAAACTGGGCTTTACTGGCACTTTGTCGATTTAGTTTGGGTATTTGTCTTCACATTCTTTTATTTGATCTGATTTAATCACACTAAAATATATTCTCATGGAAAGAGATGATTTAATTGAATATTCATTACACAATCACCACGACGAGACGAAAGGAAAGTCGATTCGCAAGAAAATCCTTCAAGTAACTGTTTTATTAACCATTATTACAACGGTTGAAGTGCTATTAGGCGCATTGATTAAACAAAGCAGCGATGCTTGGGCATATGTGAAATGGTCATTTATCATAATGACACTTGTTAAAGCCGCATACATTGTTATGGTATTCATGCACCTAGGTGACGAGAAAAAAGCCCTTAGAAACGTTATTTTGATTCCCTACGGAATCTTTATCCTTTACTTAATCTTCATTGGGTTATGGGAAGCGACAGAGGTTTCATCTGCATTGAGATCTTTCGGTTTCTAACACATGCCTCAATCCCAACAGCCCAGAAGTCGTGCAAAATCGATTTTAGCCTTGGTGTTGGTTTTTGGCCCAGCGCTTTTCCTTATTCTTATATCCACGCGTCGCTGTGAACATAAGTTTAAACAGCTTGATGATTACGGTTTAATTCAGTCCCCTTCCTTCGAGGTGTTTGAAAATGGTGTTTACCGAAGTAAAAAGTTAAGTGATTATAAAGGAGACCTCATTGTTGTAACAACCATTCAAACGACTTGTCCAAAGGAATGCGGCATCTCTCTTTGGCACTTTAATCAAATTCTTTTTCAGCACATTCGTAAAAACAAGCGCAAAAAGCTGAAACAAGTTCGACTTATTTCCTTCGCGACGGATGAATTTGGGCGTCCCGCAAGCGACCAACAAATCAAGAATATCCGTGAGATGCTTCAAGATGATATTGAAGACTACGATCCATCCATTTGGATTGTAGCCAAAGGAGACCCGGCCAAAGTTTATGACATCAAGCACAACAACCAAAGTCTTTACAGAAGAGGAAAACAATATTTTGGCGGTGTTAGCTATTCTTCCCTTATGCTTCTATTGGATAAACAAAATCACCTTCGAATGGTTTTAAAAGGAGACGAAGAGGGCATGATTCGCCGAATGAAAGAACACCTTGCCCTGCTTCAAAAGCAATATGATAAAGATCGGGCAAAAAATGGCTAAAACTTCCTTCATTTTTGGACTCTTCATTCTACTCCTTTCTTGCGGAAATGACATTCCGCCGAAACTGCCCATACTTGGAAATGTAGATTTATCGTACCAAACAGTGAATGGTATAGAAAGGGTTGACACGATTTATCCGTCAATCCCCAGCTTCTCTTTTTTAAATCAAGATAGCCTTAAGGTCACCAATGAAACGTACAAAAACCGCATTTGGCTTGTTGAATTCTTCTTTGCTACGTGTCCAACGATTTGTCCGATTATGAATGTGCAATTCAACAAATTAAATCAGGATACCAAAAAGTATCAAAAACACATTCAATTTCTTTCCTTTAGTATTAATCCAAAACATGACCTTCCATTCGTTTTAAGGAAATACATACGCGACCACGGAATCACAGCGAATAACTGGGATTTCCTCACAGGAAATGAAGCTGAAACACACCGTTTAGGAATCGAAAACTTTTTGACCTTTGCAGGAAGAGATGATGAAGCCGAAGGTGGATATGCGCATTCTGGCTCGTTTACTCTGGTAGACAAAGCGGGACATGTTCGCGGTGTTTATGCAGTGACCAATATGGACTTGAGCGTAAACGCGAAAGAATACAAACGACTTAAAACAGATATTTTCAACATTTTAACATATGAATACCATGTCAAATAACAACCTTCCATCTTCTAAATACAGAAAACTTGTCGTTGCTGTATCCATTATTATTCCTATTGCTGTTGCAGCATTATTTGGAATTAAAATAGAAGGCGTCGATTTATCGTGTTTACCGCCTTTTTACGCTTCGTTGAATGGCATAACTGCTATTTTGTTAATACTCGCCTTAGTGTTCATTAAAAAAGGCAACATGAAGCTTCATCAGCGTACCATTCAAGTGTGTTTAGCTATTAGTCTTTTGTTTTTGCTGTGCTACGTTGCATACCACATGACTTCAGATAGTACGGCGTACCAAGGTTCATACATAGCCGTATATTACTTCATTTTAATTTCACACATTCTCTTAAGCGTTGCTGTTATTCCGGTGGTACTGTTTACTTACTTATTCGCATTAGAAGGAAATTACGCAAAACATAAAAGATATACCCGATTCGCGTTTCCTATTTGGTTGTACGTTGCCGTAACAGGTGTTGTGGTATATTGGATGATTTCTCCTTACTACATGTAACAATTCCACGTAAAAAAAGTGTAACTTTCAGTTCAAACTTTAAATTTTACAAAATGGACCAAACTCATTTACACCTCATCACCAATCACCTTGCCATCATCGGTACGCTTTTCGCTGGAATTGTTTTACTCATTGGCTTACTTTCAAACACCGTTCAAACGCGCATCGCGGCTTTTATTTTAATGCTCATATCGAGTATCGGTGGATACATCACCTTCAAAACCGGACACGAAGCAGAGGAAACCGTTGAACACATCAAAGGCATCAGTGAATACGTTATCGAACAACACGAAGAATTCGCTGAAAAAGCTTTGTGGTTCATAATCTTACTATTTATTGCTTCTCTTGTCGGATTATACGCTGGAAAAAAGAACCTTTCATCCGAGAAAAAAATCTCTTGGATTATCCTTCTCATTAGCTTTGTAAGCTTTGCTGTATTTGCATGGACAGGTTATTTAGGTGGACAAATTATGCATGCTAACGATTTCTAAATACATACAATGAGTCATTCCGCTAAACAATCCAGATACGACAAAGCGTATTTAAGACTCGCTTTAAGTTGGGCAGAACTATCTCATTGCGCACGAAAAAAAGTGGGCGCCATCATTGTGAAAGATTCCATCATTATTTCCGATGGATACAATGGAACGCCGGGCGGATTTGATAATAGCTGTGAAAATGAAGTGGGCGAAACGCATTGGTATGTTTTACACGCGGAGGCAAATGCCATTCTAAAAGTTGCGAGATCATCGAACAATTGCAAAGATGCCACTTTGTATTTAACCCATTCTCCATGTAAAGATTGTAGTAAATTAGTCTTGCAGTCGGGGATTAAACGCCTGGTCTTCCTAGAGGCATATAAGGACACTTCCGGTATTGACTTTCTTAAAAATGCAGGATTAGAAGTAGTTCAAATAGAAAATTGTGAACATGTCTGAAAAAGGAAAAAATAACGCTATCCTGCCAATCATTTTATCACTCGTTTTAGCCTGTGGTGTTTTTGGCGGAATGCTACTTGAGGGTGTTGATAAAAAAGCCTCTGGAGACATTCAAAAATTGGAAGATGTTCTTCGCTTACTCGATAAAAACTATGTGGATAAAGTTGACAAGGATGCCATATTCGAAGCAACGATATCAGACATGCTTCATAAATTAGATCCACACAGCAATTATATCTCTGCAAAAGACATGAAATCAGTCAACGAATCCATAGAAGGGAAATTCGGAGGTGTTGGTATTCGATTTTTGCTCTTGCGCGATACCATTTGTGTGACCAACATTATCGATCAGTCTCCTTCACAACAAGCGGGAATGAAAGCTGGAGATAAGATTGTCAGTGTCAACGGGAAGAAAATCTGTGGAAAAGGAATTACGAACGACAAAGTACTAGCAACCTTAAAAGGAAAACCAGGAACTACCCTACGTTTAATCTTTGTTCGCGGAAAGAAGAAAGTAGGCGCAAACTTAGTTCGTGGAATCATTCCTATTTCTTCCATTCCTTGCGCATACATGCTCGACAAGCAAACTGGATACCTCCTCATCAGTGAATTTTCTCAAGTAACCGCAGAAGAATTTTACATAGAAAGCACCAAATTACTGAATCAAGGAATGACAAAAATGGTCTTGGATTTACGAAACAATCCAGGCGGTGTCATGTCCTCCGCCATCGATATAGCAGATGCTTTCTTGGCTAAGAACAACATGATTTTAATGTCCAAAGGGAAAAATGAGGGGGAGCACACGTATTATTCTACAGCTGGTGGACATCTTGAAAAGACGAAATTAGTGGTGCTGATCAATGCGCACTCTGCTTCCGCAAGTGAAATATTGGCCGGCGCCATTCAGGATAACGACAGAGGAATGATTGTTGGACGCCGCTCTTATGGAAAAGGATTGATTCAGAAGGACGAAGTGTTGAGAGACGGGAGCAATCTTCGTTTAACCATTGCGCGCTATTATACGCCTTCTGGACGCTGTATTCAGCGCTCATACAAAGGGGGCTACGATAATTACATGAGGGATGAGGAGCGCATCACAAGAAACGAATACTTCAAACCAGATAGTTCCATATTCGTCGATTCATTGAAGTTCAAAACCAAACATGGACGAACAGTCTATGGCGGCGGTGGAATTATGCCTGATGTTTTCGTTCCGGGAGACACGACAGGAACTTCCTTTTACCTAACTGAATTGCAATGGAGCGGGGCAGCGAGAGCATTTGCGTTTGATTTTATGCAGGAGAACAGATTGAAATGGACGAGTTCAGCACAGTTTGTACAAGCATTTGACGTTAGCGATCAATTATTAACGCGCTTCTTGACTTTTGCTCAAAAAGATTTTAGCGTTCAAAAAGACCCTGTCGGATTAACGGTGAGTAAAAACCTCATCAAAAGAATGCTGAAAGCTGAGATTGCGAGCCAAAACTGGACGGAAGAAGGATATTACCGAGTACTCAACCCCTTTGATAAAGAATTGATAAAGGCTATTTCCAGTTTTAACTAAGCCGTTTATTTTTTTCGCTCAGAAAAAAACAAAACAGCAAAAACAGCAACCATTCCAAGAACGGTTAAAACAGCAACCCAAAAAGAACTCCCAATAGCTAAAGGTAAAAGTATGTTCATGGCTTTTTTTGTGAAATTTAGGAGATTTTCACAAACCCGAGATGCGAAATGAACATTGGCGAGAAGGTAGTTATCAAACACGGGATTTGAACGATAATACCTTGATTTTAAGAACCTATCTGTATAAAAACAAAGAGGCGTGGCGCATTTAAAATAATTTTTCTTCCCATTCTATCGATTGCTCTTGTGAGATTAGCCCCAATGTCAATAGTTCTGAGACAACCTTTGCAAATGCTTCAGGGTTCAATTCATCGCCATAATTCCATTCTGTTTCATTTAACCACTGCTCCACTTGATGCAGCGGCAAAGCATACCTCCAGGCAAATTGCTCAGCGGAATTTGGGAGGTGTTTCAGCTTGTGAGACTCTTTCTGTACGATGGAAACCACTTCTTGCAATAACGATTTATTCGTCTCTAGTAATTCTGAGCGCACCGCAATAACAAAACAAGGCCATGGCGTGAGAACCTCATCTAATAAATCGCATTTCCCTTGATCAACAAAAGGGGATGTGGTAAATTTCTCCCAGAGAAATCCTTGTGCCTCTCCATTGTTTAATGCCCAAATACCTCCGTAAACATCGCCCACAACATTGAAGTTTAATGCATTTAAATCCCATTTTTCTTCCTGAGCTTTAACATATGTCATGAGGTGGGACCCCGAGCCTTCTCGCGAGATTGCAAATGTTTTCCCGTTTAAATCACTTACTTTTTTGATCGAATGATCGGCTGGAACATGTAGCCCCCAACGTAAAGGACTCGCAACATATACAGTTAAAATTTTCGCGTCTAAGCCTTGCAAAATGGCACGTGTTATTCCCTCTGTCAATAGAACGGCAATATCAATTGACCCTGCTTGAAGCCCCTTAATCATTTGGCCTGTTCCGCCGGTCATGTCAGACCAATGTAACTCCACACCAATCGCTTGAAAGACACCGGTCTCAATGGCATTTCGCCAAGGAAGATTAAAGTGTTCCGGCACACCGCCTATTTTAAATCGCTTCATGTTCTTCGTTCTGATTAAAAAATTGCATGTCGTACAAGCGCCTATAATACCCGTTTTCCAACTGCAACAATTCCTGGTGACTACCTATTTCCACCAATTCACCTTTCTCCATTACCACGATTCGATCCGCTTTTTGAATGGTTGATAAGCGATGGGCAATCACAATAGAGGTTCTTCCTTTTGTGATTTGTTCGGTTGCGCGTTGAATCAATTGCTCGCTTTCACTATCCACACTTGATGTTGCTTCGTCAAGAATTAATATTTGTGGCGCATAAATATACGCGCGAATGAATGCGATAAGTTGACGTTGTCCAACAGACAGCACGCCTCCTCTTTCGCCAATTTCATGCTGATAATTTCCCGGCAAATTCATGATGAATTCATGAGCGCCAACAGCCTTTGCGGCAGAAACAACATCATCGTTCGTAAATTGCATGTCGCCAAGTGTAATGTTCGAGAATATCGTACCCGAAAAAAGAAAAACATCTTGTAAAACAATAGCGATGTTCTTCCTTAATTCCGATAACTTTATCTCTTGTATTGGAACATTCCCGATGCGGATGACCCCAGAATCGTGTTCATAAAATCGGCCTAATAAGTTTACGATGGATGTTTTTCCCGCCCCTGTTGCGCCAACAAATGCGACTGTTTCCCCATGATTTATAGTCAAATTCACGTTCTTTAAAACCAGGCTGTCCTTGACGTAAGAAAAAGAAACGTTTTCAAAATGCACCGATTGTGCGAAATCAACATCGGTTATAGATCCGCTTTCCTGCAAGTCCGCTTGTTCATCCAATACATCAAAAACCCGTTCCGCACGAACGGTTCCGCGTTGAAGTATATTGAATTTATCCGCTAGTTGTCTAATTGGACGATACAATTGATTAATCCACAATGTGAACGCAAAGACCTCGCCGTACATAGAACGAATTTCAGCGGCGGACTTACCCGAAACATGAAGCGCTCCCCAAACCAACAAAAATGCGATGGAAAGGGAACTCAATATTTCTACAATCGGGAAGAAGATGGAGTTTGCCCATACCGCTTGAATGTGTGCTTGTTTATGTCCCTCATTAATCTTTTCAAAGCGCTTATACTCTTCTCTTTCTCGGTTGAATAATTGCACCACGCTTATTCCGCTCAATCGCTCTTGCACGAAGGTGTTTAACCTGGTAACAGCCACGCGTTCTTTTTGAAAAGAATCTTTCATTGATCTAGCGAAGATTCGTGTTGCTAGGAGTAAAAACGGGATGGGAACCAGTGTCATCCAGGCTAATTCCCAATTATTCATAAACATCAGAAATAAAATGAATACCAAGGAAAACAAGTCCGAAATAATTTCCATGATTCCAGATGAAAAAACCTCGGTTATCGCCTCCATGTCAGAGACAACGCGCGTGACCATTGCGCCGACAGGGTTTTTATCAAAATAGGACATCCGTAAGCGGAGGAAATGCTGAATGATTTTCTTTCTTAAGTCACGAATGACAGATTGAGCCAATAAATTGGAAAAATATGAGGAGATAAGTTGAAGAATCCCTTCAAGAACCATTACGCCCAATAGTAACATGGACCACCACAACAACATGCCTGGGTTTTGTGATTGCACAATGTATTTGTCCACCATTCTCCCAATTAACAAAGGGCGCAATGGGCCTGGAATGGACAATAAAATAACAGATATGATGGCGATAGACAAATACTTGCGGTAAGGTTTCGCAAAGAACAATAAGCGTTTAAACAGCTTTTTTTTTTGGGGGTTTTTTGACTTCATAATCTATGTACAAAATTAACGCAATTAAGCAACAATCACGTGGTATTCGAAAGACCTTCTATACAGCGTAAGGCCCTATTTTGTAGAAAGTTTTATTTTCTCTACCTTTGCGTTCAATTTTTCGAAAGACGTGGGAGTAAAAATATTTGCAGGTAGATCATCAGAGGTCCTTGCTACGAAAGTAGCGGAAAGTTTTGGCGTTAAACTTGGGGACGTAAAAGTGAGTGTTTTCAGTGATGGGGAATTTCAACCATCATTTGAAGAAACTGTTCGTGGACAAGATGTTTTTATTGTACAGTCTACGATGCCGCCAACTGAAAATTTATTCGAATTGTTGCTTTTGGTAGATGCTGCACGCCGTGCTTCTGCTCGAAAAATCATCACTGTAATTCCATATTTCGGATTTGCTCGTCAAGATAGAAAAGACAAACCACGTGTTGCCATTGGAGCAAAACTTGTTGCCAACATGTTGATGGCCGCAGGTGTAGATCGAATCATGACCATGGACTTACACGCGGATCAAATACAAGGATTTTTTGAAGTTCCCGTTGATCATTTGTATGCCTCCACGTTGTTTTTTGGAGAAATAGAAAAACTTGACACTTCCAATTTAGTAGTCGCTGCTCCGGACGCCGGTGGTGCGAAACGCGCTAATTCCTACGCGAAAAAATTAAACTGTGGGCTCGCGCTGTGTCACAAACACCGTAAAAGACCAAATGAAGTTGCAGAAATGACTGTCATCGGTGACGTTGATGGAAAAGATGTAATTATCATTGATGACATGTGTGATACCGCAGGCACACTAACCACCGCTGCAGACTTATTGATTGAAAAAGGCGCTTTAAGTGTTCGCGCATTTTGTACACACGCAGTGCTGAGTGGTCCAGCATATGAACGCATTCAAAACTCTCAATTAACCGAACTGATTGTAACAGACACAATACCAATGTCACAAAAGAGTGACAAAATTCGTGTGATTACTGTTGCTGAATTGTTTGGAGACGTGATTAAACGTTTGGTAAACAACGAGTCCATTAGTTCTCATTTTGTAATCTCTTAATTAATATATACATGAAAACAGCACATTTGAGCGGTTCGCTTAGAACGAACGTAGGGAAAAAGGATGCTGCCAGCCTAAGAAATGCTGGTCAAGTTCCTTGTGTGCTTTACGGCCAAGGTGAGCAAACTCACTTCTCAGTAAAGCGAACTGAAATGGACAAAATTGTTTATTCACCAGAAGTGTTCCAAGTGGCCTTGGATATCGATGGGAAAAAAGCGATGGCAATCATTCGTGAGTTGCAACAGCATCCAACGAAAGACACCATTCAACACGTTGACTTTTTGGAGTTGAGCGACACGAAAACTGTTCGCGTTAAACTTCCAGTTAGGTTAACAGGATCATCTCGTGGAGTATTGGCCGGTGGTAAATTAATGACCGTATTCCGTTCATTACAATGCGTTGGATTAGCGAAAGACCTTCCAGATGCAATTACATTAGATATATCTTCATTGCGCATTGGTCAATCCATCCGTGTGAACAGCATTGAAATTCCAGGTGTTACTTTATTGGATCCTGCAACTGCGGTTGTTGTTTCTGTTAAAATGGCTCGTGGTGCTGTTAAAGGTGCTGAGGTTGATGACGAGGAAGAAGAAGAAGCATAAAATCATTGTTGAAGACTTCAACACATGACTTAAACCGCCCTAGTGGCGGTTTTTTTTTGCTTATTCACAAGATAATCTTGGACATCTTTTTCGAATTGATAATTGTTCCTTAATTTCGTTACATCCATATGGCCGCTAAATCAATCGTTATTATTCCAACATACAATGAGCTCGACAATGTCGGTCCAATGGCAAATGCTATTATGGTGTTAGAAAGTGCATTTGACATCTTGTTTATTGACGATCAATCCCCAGATGGGACAGCAGCTGTCGTTGAGCAGTTGCAATCTCAATTCCCGGAGCGCATACATTTAGAGAAAAGAAGTGGAAAATTAGGGCTTGGAACCGCTTATATACATGGGTTTAAATGGGCGTTAGCACACGGCTATGAGTATGTTTTTGAGATGGACTGCGATTTTTCGCATAATCCGAAAGACCTTGAGCGTCTATTGGCCGAATGTGAATCAGGCGTAGATGTTGCTGTCGGTTCAAGGTACTGTCGTGGAGGACGCGTGAAAAATTGGCCTATGAAACGCATCTTAATGAGTTATTTTGCCAGTGTTTACGTTCGCTTGATTCTATGGATTGGCATTAAGGACACAACCGCAGGATTCAAGTGCTATCGAGCTGAAGTATTAAAGAAAATCAAATTAGATCAGGTCATATTTAAAGGTTATGCCTTTCAAATATGCATGAAATTCGCAGCATTAAAGCATGGTTTTGTGGTGAAGGAAATCCCCATTACGTTTATTGATCGAGTTGTTGGAGAATCAAAAATGTCCACGGGCATATTTAAAGAAGCATTCTTTGGTGTGTGGAAAATGCGAAAAATGGATTTATGAATAATTATTTGATCAAAGCCGGAACAATTGTAAATGAAGGAAAGCAATTTGTGGGAGATGTGTTGATTTTAAACGGTCGCATCCAAAAAATTGCTACAAACATTGACCTACCCGCGGGTGTTGTTGAAATCAATGCGGAGGGAAAATATGTTCTACCAGGATGCATTGATGACCAAGTTCATTTCAGAGAGCCAGGATTAACACACAAAGGAACCATCTATTCAGAATCGCGAGCAGCTGTTGCTGGAGGAATCACTTCATTCATGGAGATGCCGAATACGGTGCCTAATGCCTTGACACAAGAATTACTTGCAGATAAATATCAAATCGCTGCCGAAACATCTTTGGCAAATTACTCCTTTTTTATGGGGGCTTCCAATGATAACCTAGAGGAAGTATTAAAAACAAACCACCAAAATATTTGTGGTATAAAGATCTTTATGGGTTCGTCAACAGGAAATATGTTGGTGGACAAAGAAGCGGTCTTAGAAAGCCTCTTTTCACGCGTTTCGATGCTTATTGCCACGCATTGTGAAGATGAATTAACCGTTAGAACCAACATGGCGCGTTTTAAGGAACTGTATGGTGAAGACATTCCCATTGAGGCGCATCCATTGATTCGCAGTGAGGAAGCTTGTTTTCTTTCGTCGTCATTGGCGGTTTCTTTGGCAAAGAAATACCAATCAAGGCTACATATTTTACATATCTCCACAGAACGAGAAACACATTTATTTGACAATTCGCTTCCCTTGGAGAAAAAACACATTACTGCGGAAGCCTGTATTCACCACCTCTGGTTTTCAGATCAAGATTACGCTGAAAAAGGAAACTTTATCAAATGGAATCCTGCGGTGAAAACAGCTGCTGACCGAGAAGGTATCTGGAAAGCGGTACTAGACAATCGCATTGACGTCATTGCGACAGATCATGCACCTCATACACTGGAAGAAAAATCCAATACGTATATGAGCGCCCCCTCCGGAGGTCCGCTTGTTCAGCACGCATTAATTGCCATGTTAGAAAAAGTGCAAGAAGGAAAAATCAGTATTGAGCGTATGGTAGAAAAAATGGCTCATGCTCCCGCCATTCTTTTCCGTATTCAAGGAAGGGGATTTATTCGCGAAGGGTATCATGCAGATATCGTGCTTGTTGATCCCAACAGAAAAACGGCTGTCTTTAAAGAAAACTGTTTGTCCAAATGTGCTTGGTCTCCTTTTGAAGGACACACCTTTAATCACGAGATAGACAGCACCTTTATTAATGGACGACTAGCCTATTCCAAAGGGGAGATTTTGGATGGAATAATGGGCGACAGACTACTTTTTAATATCGCTTAATGAACTACTTTTTAATTTTTATACTCATTCTCGTTAGTGCGTGTCAAGAAAACATGGGAAGTAAGCCAGTGGGGTTAATTGAAGAAGGTAAAATGAGTCTGGTTTTAGAAGAGGTGCTTTTAATTGAAAGTCACTATCAAAGTAAATATGGTGTTCCTGGTGTATATAAGGAGTCGCTAGATAAATCACTAGAATCTGTATTTAAAAAACGTGGTGTAAGCAAAAAGAACTTCGTTGATAGTTATGCTTATTACGCAAGTAAACCTGAAATATTTAAGGCTTTAAACACGCAGATTATGGACCGCTTAAGCAGGCAAGTCCCTTAAAAACCATGGTGTTTGGACTGTACAGGATAGCCCAAAAAACGCGCTGCTTTCTCATTAAAGACCTCTACGGATTCCGAACTGTAAAATTCACGTACAGCATTTTTTGATAGTTTTTGATCGATTTCAGGGTGAGCTACTAAATATTGATTTAGTTTTTCAGCCACTATTGGTCCTTGCGATACCACTTGGATGTGTTTTCCTGCGATTTCCTGAATCTTTTGCTTAATTACCGGGTAATGTGTACAAGCTAATATTATCGTGTCTATGAGCGGGTCTTTTTTCAGTAATTCCTTTACATCCTCCTCGATAAATTGAATTCCGGCTGGATGTTGGTGTTTTTCATTTTCAATGAGCGGGACCCACATTGGACAAGCGTGTTGAGAAACCAAAATATCTGGCGCCAATTTTTTCAGCTCGATGCTATAGGATTCACTTTGGATGGTTCCGGTCGTGCCTAAAACCCCTACGTGCCGATTTTTACTCAAAAACCCTATTTCCTCTGTGCTTGGACGAATAACGCCTAGCACGCGTTTATCCGGAGCCAAGTTAGGCAAGTCTTGCTGTTGAATGGTTCGAAGTGCTTTAGCAGATGCCGTGTTGCAGGCAAGCACAACTAAAGGACATCCTTGATCAAACAAAAATTGGACGGCTTCTAGTGTAAATTCATACACCACATCGAAAGAACGATTTCCATAAGGCGCTCTTGCGTTATCACCAAAGTACAATAAATCGTGTGTTGGAAGAATTTTTTGCACCTCATCAAATACGGTTAATCCACCGTAACCAGAGTCAAAAATACCAATAGGCGCTCTTTTGTTCATGATTCAAAACTAAACAAAAAAGGCAATCACATGGATTGCCTTTTCGTATAATATTTATACTGCTTATTTTTTAGTTGCCGCTGCGTCTAAAATCAACAATTCAGTAATTACTTCATTTGTAATATCCATCCCCCCTTTGTAATACATTGTCATAGACGATTGATCCAAAACATAGTTCAATTTTTTGCGCTCTGAAACTAGCTCAATTGCTTTTTGAACACGTTCTAAAATCGGTTGGTTTAATTGCTCGCTATACGTTTTCAATTCTTGTTCTAATTCTGTTTGACGTGTTTCCAGGTTTTGTTGCATGCGCATTAATTTGTTTTGCTCGTTCTCCTTAATCATAGGAGGCATGTCGTTTCCTTTCTCCATGAAAATTTTATACGCAGATTCAAATGCTTTTTGCATTTCTTCCAGCTCCGTTACTCCGGATTTCTGAATTTGATCCAACTGTGCAATTGCTGCTTTGCGAGAAGGCATTGTGTCCAATAATTTTTGTGAATCCACGTGTGCTACTTTCGATTGAGCTGCTGCTCCAAATCCAATAAATAAAACCAATCCTAATAATAAATTTTTCATTCTTTATGTGTGTTACTTTGTTATACCCATTTCTTCAAGAACAGAATCGCTCATGTCGAATTCCTTCTCTGCATAAACCAAATTACTTTGATTTGCTTTATCAAAAACGAAGGAATATCCTTCTCTCTTTGCCACTTTTTTCATTGCTGTAAAGACCCTATCTTGAATAGGCTTTACTAATTCTTGTCGTTTTTGAAAATAGTCGCCTTCCGAACCAAAATGCTGTGTTTGCAAATCGATGACATCTTTCTCTAATTTTTCAATTTCACTTTTGCGTTTTTCTTTTTCCTCTTTTGGAAGAAGTACTTCTTCGCGGTCAAAACTTGACTTTTTCGTTTTAATCACCTCGTAACGCTCTTCAATTTCCTTGGTCCAACGCTCAGCCATTTTATCGAGGCGTTCTTTTGCTTCTACGTATTCCGGCACATTTTTCAAGATGTAATCAGAATCAATAAACGCATACGATTGCGCATTGGCAAATCGCATGCCAAAAAACAAGATGAAAAGAAAACAATACTTTGACATATAAAAAATTGTTTCTAAAGAACGGCGAAGTTAAACAATTATTGTAATATTTTATAATTCCCCAAGGTTCATTCCTATGGTAAAGCTCAGTTTTGGGTAAAATCCTTTACTCATGATGGAAGCGTCTGAACCAGATTTTGATCCCGCTGCGTTTGACCAACTGTCTAATTTATCGAAGCCAAAGCCATAATCTAGCCCTAGCATACCGAACATAGGCAAAAAGACACGAATACCCACTCCCGCAGAACGCTTAACATTAAAGGGGTTGAATTTGTCAAATGTTGGGTATGTATTTCCCGCTTCTAGGAAGGTTAAAGCATAGAATGTCGCTTGTGGATTTAAGGAAATTGGGTAGCGAAGTTCCAGGGTATATTTTGCAATAATTGGATCTCCTCCATTTGCCGAAATACTTTGATCATCATACCCTCGAAGTGCAATAATTTCACGTCCACCAAGTTGGTTCACTCCTGATAAACCACTTCCTCCCATAGAATAACGGTCGAAAGGCGTTAGTCCTTTTGCTTTGTTGTACATTCCAATGTAACCAAATCCAAAGCGTGGCATAAGGACGAGTTTTTTATCTGCAGTTAATGGCAGGAACCATTCGCCTGTAAACTTAAAGCGGTAATATTCAAGAAATAGGTAACGCTCTCGGTCTGTCATAGATGCGTAGTCTGCATCATCTCTGAAGTAAGAATAAGGCAATGTCGCTTTCGCAGTAAGGGTAAAATTGGAACCGCTTTGTGGGTAAATTGGCGCACTAACCGAGCTTCTTTGAAGGACATATTTCAATGCGATATCGTTCGCATATCCCTCATTAAAGAGCGGGAAGCGTGTGTCTTTCATCACATCATAGTACTGGTAGCTCAATTCATAATAAGCGGTGAAATAATCATCCGGCCATTTTTTACGGCGACCAAGACCTACTCCGGTTCCGGTGATGGAAAGCCCTGTATATTTAGGATCAGATCGTAAAAAACCGGTAGTAGACAACGCTGTCCTGTTTATCCAGAAGGACAAAGAATTTGGTTTCTTTCCACCTAACCATGGTTCGGTGAAGGAAAAGTTATAACCTTGGTAATAACGTCCATTTGACTGTGCACGAATGGATAATCGTTGGCCATCACCACCTGGCAGCGGTGACCAAGCTTCTTTCTTAAAGAAATTTTTGGTCGAAAAATTATTAAATGACAATCCAACCGTTCCGATAATTCGTCCGGGAGTTGATGGTCCTGCACCACCATATCCACCAGACAGTTCAATTTGATCGCTTGACTTTTCCTCTACGACATACTCAATGTCCACCGTTCCTTTCGCTGGATTTGGCATCGGATTCACTTGGAATCCTTGATCATTGAAAAAGCCCAATTGAGATAATTCACGCTGCGTCCTCATGATGTCTTCCTTGTTAAACACATCCCCTGGTTTTGTCCTAACTTCACGTAAGATTACGTGGTCGTTCGTTTTGGTGTTTCCCCGAATGGTAATTGTTCCATTGGTAGCGATTTTACCTTCGATGATTCGAATTTGGTGATTGATGTGATTGTTTGTCACGTTTGTTTCAACAGGAATTACTTGAAAAAACAAATAGCCTTTGTTCATATACAAAGCGGAGACGTCGCGTCCATCTGGGCCACCAAAAAGTCGTTGCGTAAAAAGATCTTTGTTGTATAAATCACCTTTATGAATCCCTAAAACAGTATCTAAAAAACTCGAGCGGTATTTCGTGTTGCCAATCCATTCAACTTCACCAAAATAATACTTTTCGCCTTCATTAATCTGAATTTGAATTTTTAAATTTTTGTCGTCCAAAAGATAAACGGTATCGTGGATTATTTGCGCATCACGCAGTCCAACTTTATTGAATTTTGCCATTAAGGCCGTTTTATCTGTTTGATAACTTGATTCCGTAAATTTTGATCGTTTAAAAACACGAAGTACTCCTTTTTGTTTCGTGTCCTTCATCGCCATTTTCAACTTCCACAAAGGAACTTGCGTACTTCCAATAATCTCGATTTCCTTGATTCCTATCTTGGGTCCTTTGTCGATGGTAATGGCGAAAATTTCTGAATCATTAATGAGTGTGTCTTTTGTACGCGCTATGCTCACGTTGGCATGATAAAACCCTTTTTCACGAAAATACCCTCTGATTTTACTTTTGGTTTGAAAAATGAGGTTTTCAGTAATTGTTTTCCCGGCATAAAGGGATATTTCCTCCCTTACTTTGTCGGCTTCGCGCTTTGTGATTCCGTCAAATTTAAACTTAGACAATTTAGGACGTGGAGAAAGTTCGATGACTAGGTAAATTACCCCTGCAAGTTCTTTTTCTGCATAAATGGAAATGTTGGAAAAAAGTCCTTCGCTCCACAAATTTTGGATCGCTTTATTGATTTGCTGACTTGGCAAGGTGATCATTTGTCCTTGACGTAGTCCGGCAATCATTTTTATTCCTTGGTGATCGTAGTTATCTGCTCCAATTACCCGAATTGGGCCTATTTCATATTCTTTCGGAGATGCATAATCAAAATCTAGGCCTCCTAGAGTGGTTGGGCCATTTTGCCCATATGCCATAAACGAAAAAAGTAAAAATATAACGACGTATCTCATTTCGTGTCATTTAATTGTTCAGAGGTCTTTCCAAATCTTCTTTCTCTTTGTTGATAAGCAATGATCGCTTTCAAAAATTCGTCTTTTCGAAAATCAGGCCAATGAACAGGCGTAAAGTATAGTTCTGTATAAGACAATTGCCAAAGCAAAAAGTTACTAATGCGACATTCTCCACTCGTGCGAATCAATAATTCCGGATCAGGTATTCCTGAGGTATTTAATTTTTCAGTGATTAAATCCTCGGAGATTTGACTAGTGGAAATGATTCCCTTTTGAACTTCGGCGGCCAAACTTCGGCAGGCGTTCGTTATTTCAGAGCGGGCGCTATAGTTTAGTGCTAAAACTAAGGTTAGATTCGTGTTTTCTAGTGTTTTTTCGGCCGCGTCATTTAGGGACTTTACGCAAGATTCTGGGAGCGCGGTAATGTCGCCAATGGTCATTAGACGGACGCCATTTTCATGCATTTCGTCTGTTTCATTCGTAATTGCCTGGACAAGCAAGTCCATTAATCCGGCAACCTCTTCAGCTGGACGGTTCCAGTTTTCGGTTGAAAAAGCATACATGGTTAAGTACTGAACGCCTATTTCTCTAGCTGTTTTAATGATTTCTTTCACCGATAAAACACCTTCGGCGTGTCCAAACAAACGATGTTGTCCTTGATTTTTTGCCCAACGACCATTGCCATCCATAATGAAAGCAACATGCTTAGGGATGTTTGTTTGTTCTAATTGGGTCAATAAATTCGTCATGTTCATGTTCTTAACGAAGGTAATCAAAGAATCTTGTGTTCTGTATGCAAAAACGCACAAACTATTTCTCAAAAAAAAAGGGACTGGTTAACCACATCCCTTTATCAAACTGATTTACGCCAATTATTCTGCGAGAATAATCAAACGATTATTATTTAATTCTGCTACTCCGCCTTTAATGAATACGCTCCATTTTGATCCAGTTTGATTCACTAGACTACTCATTTCTGCCTGAGATTCATTTCCATTTAAATCGAAAATGACCTCTCCGCTTTTCAATGAAGAAATGATCGGCGCGTGATTATTCAACACTTGAAACACACCATCTAATCCTGGAAGTGTAACACTAGACGCATCTCCTTTAAAAAGACTTGTTTCTGGAGTGATAATTTGTAATTTCATATCTAAAGGATATTAAGCTTCAGCTAACATTTTTTCTCCTGCAGCGATCACATCTTCGATTCCACCTTTCAAGTTGAAAGCAGCCTCTGGATATTGGTCAAATTTACCGTCAAGAATATCGTTAAACGCTTTGATTGTGTCTTGGATATCAACTAATACACCTGGAAGCCCTGTAAATTGCTCCGCAACGTGGAAAGGTTGAGACAAGAAACGTTGTACACGACGTGCTCTGTGAACGATTAATTTATCTTCTTCAGACAACTCATCCATACCCAAGATCGCAATGATATCTTGTAATTCTTTGTAACGTTGTAAAGTGATTTTCACGCGCTCCGCACAGTTGTAATGCTCATCACCAACGATTTCAGCTGTCAAAATACGTGAAGTGGAATCTAATGGATCAACCGCTGGGTAAATTCCTAACTCCGCAATTTTACGAGACAATACCGTTGTTGCATCCAAATGGGCGAATGTATTCGCTGGCGCTGGATCGGTAAGGTCATCCGCAGGCACGTACACCGCTTGAACAGATGTAATTGATCCGTTTTTCGTGGAAGTAATACGCTCTTGCATAGCTCCCATCTCCGTTGCTAATGTTGGTTGGTAACCTACTGCTGAAGGCATGCGCCCTAACAATGCGGAAACTTCAGATCCTGCTTGTGTAAAACGGAAGATGTTATCAACGAAGAAAAGGATATCTTTTCCTTGTCCTTCACCATCACCATCTCTAAAATATTCTGCAATGGTCAATCCTGACAAAGCAACACGTGCTCTTGCTCCAGGAGGCTCATTCATTTGTCCAAATACGAATGTCGCTTTGGATTCTTTCATTTCTTCTAAGTCGATTTTTGTTAAATCCCAACCACCTGCTTCCATGGAATGCATGAAGTCATCACCGTATTTGATGATTCCGGACTCTAACATCTCACGAAGTAAGTCATTCCCTTCACGGGTACGCTCACCAACACCTGCGAAAACAGATAATCCTCCGTGTCCTTTCGCGATGTTATTAATTAATTCTTGAATCAATACTGTTTTACCAACACCTGCTCCACCAAATAAACCAATTTTTCCTCCTTTAGCATAAGGCTCAATCAAGTCGATTACCTTAATCCCTGTGAAAAGAATTTCTGTTGCCGTTGACAACTGGTCAAATTTCGGTGCCTCGCGGTGAATTGGCAAACCATCGGAATTATCTACTTCATTGATTCCGTCGATTGCTTCACCAACAACGTTAAACAAACGTCCTTTGATTTTATCTCCGATTGGAACTTTGATTGGAATACCTGTTGCGATTACTTCCATTCCTCTTGTAAACCCATCTGTTGAGTCCATTGAGATCGCACGAATGGCATTTTCACCAACGTGTGATTGAACTTCTAACACAACGCGCGTTCCGTCTGTTCGACGTACTTCCAACGCGTCATAAATGTTTGGCAACACTGTTCCGCGCTCAAATCTAACGTCCACAACTGGACCGATAACTTGTGAGATTTTTCCTTTTACTGATGACATTATAAGCTTTTTGAATTCGGGCGCAAATATACACGATTTTATTTGAATTTCCGAGCAATCAAAAAAATTGTTTTATGCGCTTTTAACGATAAGCCGGACAGGGAAATAAGAAAAAAGGAAGCTAAGGGCTGAAACCGAGGACAAAATCAAGATAAAATCGGTTAAAGAACAAACAATTGGAAAGGGAATATTGGCTCCGGGTATAATGAGTATTTCGCTTTTCAACTGAAGAATACAAACAAGGTAACCTACCATCAAACCAAAGAAAATTCCGACTCCTGAAATCAATAATCCTTCGTAAAAAAAGATGCGAAATAAGTCGTTTTTAGTCATGCCGATCGCGCTTAATAGTTTCACGCTGTCTTTTTTCTCTACATATAACATTGTTAATGATGCAACGAGATTAAATGCGGCAAGAATGAAAACAAATAATAGGATGATAAAAACAACGAGTCGCTCTGATTTACTGGTTCTAAAAATCAACTCGTTTTTTTCTAAATTGGTTCGGACCGAGAATTGGGTTTTCCCTATGGCTTGTTGGATTTTCGCTTTAACTTCTTGCGCATCGTAGCCTGGTTTCAGTGTAAGGTATAATTTGCTTATTTCTCGATCATAACCCAATAAGTTCGATGCTGATTCAAAATCCCACATAAGCGCAGTGGCATTTACTTCTTGGTTAAAATTGACCGCGCCATCAATTGGTAGTCTTTCAGAATGGAAGGGGGCTTTGCCTAAGCGTATTTTAACGTTGCGTTTTGGTGCATAAATGAGTAACTCATCCGCGGTTTCTGAGCCAATACGTATTTTTAGGTTTTGCATTAATTCCGCTCCCACGAACGCAAAGCGCCCATCAGAAAACGTGTTTTGTCCGATTCCACCTAACAAGTGTTTTTTGATATGGCAATCGGATAGAAAAGATTTTTCCACGCCATAAAGTTTCGCGTTTATCCACTTTTGCTCGTGCCTAAGAACGATGACTTCCTCGACTTGTCGAGAAACATTCTTTATTCCGGGAATGGCTTTAAAGCGGCGCAGGTCGATTTCGTTTTCGAAAAATGTCTTTCGCTGCACATGTTGAATGGTAATCGGGGGGTCGAACTCACTGTACAGTTGTTCGATCATTTTCTCTATCCCGTTAAATGCGGACAATAACACAACAAGAGCCGCCGTGATAATTAATACACCAAAAAGAGATATTCGACTGATTAAGGTCACGATGTTTCGCTTTCCTTTCGACCATAAATATCTTTTTGCTATGTATAATGGCGTGTTGATCACTTCTTTTTCAGTAACTCATCGATTTTCATGGCGTAATCCAACGAATCATCTATATGAAAAACCAAATCTGGAATTTTACGAAGGTTTTTCAAGCGATTTCCAACTTCTCGCCTAATTTTTCCTTGATTAGCGCGAATGTTTTCCAACACCACATTTTTATCTGGACCGGCAAAAACACTTAGGAAGCAACGAGCTAATGATAGGTCTGATGTGACTCTTACCACGGTAACCGTAACCATTGAGCCCAAGCAGATTTCAGCTGCATTGCGTTGAAAAAAGGTAGATAATTCAGCTTGAATAACAGCTTCGATTTTATTTTGTCGTATTGAACTCATGGTCCAAAGTTATGAAATTAAGCAGGAACTACGTTATTTGAGTGGAACTTTGCCGTCTATGGCTTCTTTCACCTGAAAAATACTTAGCGCTTTTTTTTTCAGCGATTGATGTAGTCTATTTTTTCGCTCGAGTTGTAAGGGCTTTAGCTCTTTAAAAACCAACAACAGGGCTTGGAGATACAGGGGCTTTCCAAGTAGAAGTTGTACAAATGAATTAACGGAAGCTTTCACAAGATATAAGTGGTTTACACCAGACGGAAGATGTAAAAAATGTAGGTAGTGTTTGTTCCGCTTAGCAATGATTTTTACCTTGTTAGTTGATAGTTTTTTAATTGTTGATGACTGCGCGTGATGACACTTTGCCATCGGCTGAAAATACAAGCTCCACCCATTTCGCCATGCTCGAAGTCCAAGATCGACATCTTCAGAATAGTAGGGATTAAACAATTCACAAAACCCACCTAATTCCAGTAGCTCTTTTCTTCGAACTAAGGCGTTTGCACCTGACAAGAATAAGGTTGGAAGAACCACTGTGGAAGAAATAATATTTTTATTGCTTTCTATTTTCAACAAACCGATTCGTGGGCTTTTTGCTCCATCTTGAGGCTCATTTGTTTCTTTATCGAAAATGGCACCCATTACTCCAAATGTTTGTTCGTCTTGGAAAAGCGGCAGTTGTGAACTGAAGTACCCGCCGCTTAAGTGCACATCCGAATTTAAAAAACAAACCAATTCCTTCGTGGCTCGACGTATGCCCCGGTTCATGTTTCCAGCAAAACCTGTGTTTCCTTCGTTTTTTACATAGACTATTTCTGGGAAAGCATTTGTCACTTGGTGAAAAGAATCATCTGTGGATGCATCGTCTGAAACGATTATTTCGTAGTCAATAATTCCGCTAGTATCTAGGGCATTGTAAGCGCAGGTGATCGTATCAACCAATAAATGCTGTCCATTATAATTTGGAATGACAATCGAAACACTCAATTTTATCTGCTCGCTCATAAGTATGCTAGAAGAACAAAAGTACGCAAATTATTACCGGAGATTGGCTTGTTGCGCGTGGAGAAAAAGGATTGCTTATCTTTGCTCTATGAGAACCTTTAGGGAAATTTTTCGCTTTGCTTTTAAATACCGTTTATTGGCTTTACTGACCATCATCGGGAATTTACTGTTTACGCTTTTTAATCTGCTCTCCCTTGTTTTATTTATTCCCTTTTTACAGTTGATCTTTAGCTCGAAAGAGTTAAAAACAGCGGTTCTTCAGCCGCATTATTCCGGGAGCCTGGGAAAACTCCCGTCTTACTGGGTAGACCTTTACAATTATGAAATGCATCAAATGGTGGTTTCTGACCCAAAACGCGCATTAATCACTGTTTGTTTAATGGTTTTTGGGGCTTTTTTCTTTAAAAATGTGTCTCGGTATTTTGCGGTATGGTTCCAATCCGAATTGAGAGCAAGAGTGGTGAGAGACATTCGCAACCTACTTTATGAAAAAGCGATTCGTCTCCCGTTGGGTTTCCACGCAAACGAAAGAAAAGGAGATCTTTTAACCAGAATGGGCCATGATGTCGGGGAGGTAGAAAACGCCGTAGTGTGTACCTTAGAATTAGTATTTAGGGACCCTATATCCATATTGATACATGTTGGAACCCTCATGTTTATAAGTGCTGAGTTGACGGTTGTGTCGTTTTTCTTGTTGCCGATTTCCGCTTTTGTCATTTCAACGGTTGGAAAAAGTTTAAAGCGCACAGCGAAGCAAGGACAAGAACAGCTTGGGTTATTAACCTCCTCTTTTGACGAAAGTTTGAGTGGGGTAAGAATTATTAAATCTTTTAATGCGCTCAACTTTATGTCCGGTGTCTTTCAGGGGCTGAATCTGCGTCACCAAAAATTAACCACGAAGACCATTCGTAAAAAAGACGTGTCTTCCTTGCTAAATGAAACAATAGGAGCCGGTGTTATGATGTGTTTGGTTTGGTTTGGTGGTAAACAAATACTTGAGGGGAATCATGGTGGACATGCATTAACAGGAGAATTATTCATTACGTTCATTGTTGTTTTCTCGCAATTACTTCGTCCGATTCAAGCTGTTTCTAGTGGGATTGCGGTGATCAACAAGGGGAAGGTTTCATTAGATCGAATCAATGAAATACTGCATAGCGATGAAAAAATCTTAGAGAAAGAAAACGCGCTTTCTTTAAGTGGATTGAAGGATTCTATCGTTTTTGACCGTGTTGGATTCAAATACCAACAGGAGCCGGTGCTTAAAAATGTTTGTTGGGAAGTAAAGAAGGGTTCTGCGGTGGCAATCGTTGGCGAGTCTGGAAGCGGTAAATCAACATTAATGGATTTACTTTCTCGTTTTTATGACGTATCAGAAGGACGAATTTTAATTGATGGGAAGGACCTTCGCGACCTTAAAATCCATGATTTACGAGATATTACCGGTATCGTTTCACAAGAATCTATTTTATTCAATGTGACCGTTAGAGAAAATATTGCTTTTGGGGATGACAATCCCAACATGGAAAAAGTGTTACATGCGGCAAAGGTTGCGAATGCTCATTCGTTTATTTCTGAGCTAGAACAAGGTTATGAAACGGTGATTGGCGAACGAGGCAACAAATTGTCTGGTGGACAAAAACAACGATTGAACATTGCCCGGGCGGTGTATAAAGATCCTGCTGTACTTATACTTGATGAGGCAACTTCGGCTTTAGACACAGAATCTGAAAAACTCGTACAAGATGCATTGGAAACACTGATGCAAGGAAGAACTTCTTTTGTTATTGCGCACCGTTTAAGCACCATCAAAAATGCAGACGAAATCATTGTTTTGTCGAAGGGTGAAATCGTTGAAAAAGGCAGCCATGAAGGTTTGCTTGCTGCAAAATCTCACTATTATAAATTCTGTTCACTTCAGGGTTTGATTTAAATTCTGGGTAATTGGAGTGTGCGCTAAACACTTTGTCTCTAAAATTGTTACGGGTAAAGTAAAAACTTTATCGTTAACTTTGTACCCTAAACTATTCGTATGAATCATCAAACCGTGTCTTTTTCAAAAGAAACAAACGTAGAATTCTACAAAACATTAAGATCTAGAGTAAATAAGTACTTCAAGGAAAACAATATTTCTCGTCACGCCAACGCCACTATGGTGATTAAAACAATCGCGATGTTAGCCATTTATTTAGTTCCTTTTGGCTTTTTATTTGTTGCTGGATTGAGCTCATGGGTGTATTTCCTTTGTTGGATTGGAATGGGAATAGGTATGGCTGGATGTGGGCTTTCGATTATGCATGATGCAAATCACGGAGCGTATTCACGCAATGAAACGATTAATAAAGCAATTGGAAATGTTCTGATTTTACTCGGTGGGAGTGCTGTCAACTGGAAAATTCAACACAATGTCTTGCACCACACGTACACAAATGTTACTCACCTAGACGAAGACATTGATCCACCAGCTAAACTTCTAAGATTTACTCCACACAAAAAGAGATATCCCGCACACAAATTTCAACACTTGTATGCTTGGTTTTTTTATGGCATAATGACCATGATGTGGTTTTCCACAAAAGACTTTAAACAAGCGAAACGCTATAATAAAAAGGACTTAATCAAAACACAAGGAACGACGTATGCGCGCCACATGACCTTCATTATTTTGTTCAAAATCATCTATGTCGGGCTGTTTATTGTTTGTCCATTCTGGTTTAGCCCAGCTTCCTGGTACCTTACTCTTCTTGGTTTCATCACGATGCATTTTATCGCTGGATTCATACTTTCCATTATTTTCCAACCAGCACACGTGGTTCCCACCTCTAACTATCCAATGCCAGACGAGTCGGGCAACATCGAGGCGGACTGGGCGGTTAGTCAATTATACAACACAGCAGATTTTGCGCCGAAAGCGAAGTTCTTCTCCTGGTACGTTGGGGGGTTGAACTTTCAAGTTGAACATCACTTGTTTCCAAATATTTGCCATGTTCACTATAGTAAACTAGCTGAAATCGTTAAATCGACAGCGCATGAGTTTAACCTTCCTTATTACTCTTACGAGACGTTTCTAGGAGCCTTGGCTGACCACACAAAGATGTTGTATAACCTTGGGCATTACGATCAGGCACCTGCCATTCATTAAGCTTTATGTTTCTGGATGATTTAAGAAATCATTGCCTTGAGAAGCCTGGCGTCACAGAAGGCTTCCCTTTTGACAAAAGTACATTAGTATTTAAAGTCTTTGGAAAAATGTTTGCCTTGCTTGATGTTGATGTCTTTGAAGCTATTAACCTCAAATGTGATCCTGAAAAAGCGATTGAATTACGTGAGTCTAATCAAGGAATACAACCAGGTTATCACATGAATAAAACGCACTGGAACTCTGTGTATTTGAATGTAGATGTTTCGGATCAGTTATTAGTGGAATTAATTGACCATTCCTATGAACTCGTGTATGCCAGTTTACCCAAAAAAGTAAGGAATGAAAATCCGATTTGACAAATACGTATGGTGTGTTCGTCTCGCAAAAACTCGCTCTCAAGCGAGTGAACTCATCACGAAAGGGCGTTTTCAATTGAATGGTCAATCGACCAAGCCGTCCAAAGAACTGAAAGTTGGAGACCTTATTGGAATTCAGAAAAACAGCGCGGTTTTTGAATTTAAAATCAAACAGCTTTTAGACAAGCGCTTGGGCGCTGCGCTTATTGTCGACTACATCGAAGACCTAACGCGCGAAGAAGAAATTGCGAAGCATAAAGAATACCAACTTGCACAAAAAGCGTATCGGGAAACAGATGGAAAACCCACAAAAAAAGACCGAAGAGAATTAGACAAGTTCCTTGATGACTGGAATGATTAATCCTTGTTGGTATAATAACCGAGGATTTTTTCAGCTAAGACATTGCTCAGTTTAAAATAACTTTCTGTTGTCCAACCGGCAACATGAGGGCTTAGGAGCACATTTTTTGCGCTCAATAAATAAGCTAGCTCTTCGCTTGGCTGCTGTTCAAAAAACGATTCAAAACTGGACCGCTCGAACTCCAACACATCCAGACACGCCCCCTTAATTTTTCCTGTTTTAAGTCCGCCCACTAGCGCTTTAGTGTCCACGATTTTTCCTCTAGATACATTCAATAAATAAATTGACTTCTGACAACGTTGTAAAAAGGCCTGATTGAAAAAATGTGTTGTTTCTTTATTTTGAGGAATATGGAAACTAATGACATCTGCCTGTTCTAGTATCGCGTCCAGGGTACATTCCTGAACAAAACGATCACCGAAACCCGTTTTATATTTATCGAATGCCATTAACTTCACATCAAAACCACTTAGTTTTTTCGCAAAAGCAGCACCATTATTCCCAAATCCTATAATACCAATTGTTTTTCCATCTAACTCCACTCCTCGATTTCCTTCTCTATCCCATATCCCATTGCGAATTTCCTGATCGGAAATAGTTATGTGGTTAAACAAAGACAAAATCATGCCTAGGGCGTGTTCTGCCACAGCATTCTTATTTCCCTCTGGTGAATTGAACAAGTGTATTCCTTTTTCTTGACAATAAGAGACATCTATGTTCTCTAAGCCTGAGCCTGAGCGTGCAACAAACTGAATATCAGGAAGTTGTGACAACACTTCTTTAGACAGGGTGATTCTAGACCGAATGACTAAACCTACAGCAGTGAAAATTCTTGGTAATAATTCAGCGCTAGCAACTTTTGTTAAATCCACGCAAGTAAAACCAAATTTCGTGAGTCGTTCTTCCAAGATGGGATGAACCGTATCTATAAAATAAACCTCTCCTTTCATTGTTCTGTAGATTTCACCAAAAGTAATCATTCGGAATGAACCATTTAGAACTCTTCGTTTTTTATGTCAGAATGTAAATGAGTGGTTTTTTGTTAAAAACACGAAAAAAAGACCTACATATATCGTTTTTAACAACGTTTCTTGGTGGCGCCCTGGTTCTTTAGTGTTTTCATCGCCTAAACAGCGTTAAAAACCGTTTAACAGCGCTTTTACCGCCCAAGATGTATCAAGATCACTGAAATATCACTAGGAGAGACCCCAGAAACCCGCGCGGCTTGTCCGATTGTTCGTGGCTTAATCTTTCTTAGTTTCTCCTTTGCTTCCAGTGAAACGCTTTTCATTTGATCATAATCTACCGTTTCAGGGATGATGAGATCTTCCAATCTCGCTAATTTATTTGCTTGTTCTTTTTCCCGTTCAATGTACCCCTCGTATTTTAATTGTATTTCTGTTTGTACAAGTATATCAGGATTAATTTCAGAAGCGATGTTGGCGGCCGTTCTTGCCTCAGGACAAACACGCAATAAATCTTCAAGCCCTATGTGAGGGCGTGTTAACAAACTTGTTATTTTCACCTGTTGATTGATTGGCGCAGATTCTTTTTCTAACAAGGTTGGGTTTGCTTGTTCTGGTGTTACACCAATTTTACGCAACTCCTTTTTCAACCAATTTGTTTGTCTGATATTGTATTGAACCAATTCCAAGCGCTTGTCATCCGCCAACCCAATAGCGTGTCCAAGCGGTGTGAGTCTTTCATCTGCGTTATCTTGTCTCAATAAGATTCTAAACTCAGCCCTACTCGTAAACATCCGATACGGCTCATCTGTTCCCTTGGTGATCAAGTCATCAATTAGGACACCTATATACGCATCGCTTCTTGACAGAATAAAGGGTTCTTTTTCGTTTACTTTTAAATGTGCGTTTATTCCTGCCATCAAGCCTTGACACGCCGCTTCTTCATAGCCTGTTGTGCCGTTAATTTGTCCGGCAAAATACAAGCCGTCCACAAGCTTTGTTTCTAGGGTGTGTTTCAATTGAGTGGGTGGGAAGTAATCGTATTCTATGGCGTAGCCAGGACGAAACATTTTCACGTTTTCAAAACCGGGAATCGTCTTTAGAGCCGCTAATTGTATGTCCTCTGGAAGAGAGGTGCTGAATCCATTCACATAAATCTCTACTGTTTCCCACCCCTCTGGTTCAACAAAAATCTGATGTCTATCACGGTCAGCAAAACGATTTATTTTATCTTCAATACTGGGACAATACCTTGGTCCAGTGCTTTTAATCGCGCCGTTAAACATCGGCGACCGATCAAACCCTGTTCTTAAAAGGTCGTGTGTTGCTGTATTTGTATAGGTAATATAGCAAGGTATTTGCTTTGTTAGGGCGTTCGTATTGGCATAACTAAATTTAGAAGGGCTTTCATCCCCTGGCTGAATCTCCATTTTGGAGTAATCCAAAGATCGTCCATCTACCCTCGGTGGGGTGCCTGTTTTCATCCTGCCAGACTCAAAGCCCAACTCAATGAGGTTTTCTGTAATTCCAGTAGAGGCTTTTTCCGCGGCGCGCCCACCACCAAATTGTTTTTCACCTAAGTGAATCAAGCCATTTAAAAAGGTGCCATTAGTTAATACCACAGCATCTGCAAATATATTAATGTCCATAGCGGTTTTAACGCCCACAATCTTTCCTTGTTCTACCAAAACACCTGTGCACATGTCCTGCCAAAAATCCACATTTAGATTCTGTTCCAAGAGCATTCTCCATTCCCAAGAAAACAAAGCTCTATCATTTTGGGTTCTGGGCGACCACATTGCTGGTCCTTTTGATATGTTCAGCATCCGAAACTGTATGGCGCTTTTATCACTAACAATCCCCGACCCGCCACCAAGCGCATCTATTTCACGGACAATTTGTCCTTTGGCTACACCGCCCATCGCCGGATTGCAACTCATTTGAGCAATCGTATTCATATTCATAGTTAACAACAAAACCTTGCTTCCCATTTTTGCGGCGGCATTTGCGGCCTCGCAACCAGCGTGACCCGCACCAACTACTATAACATCGTATTTATCTAACATTTGCTTTGTTTCACGTGAAACACATTTAAGTTTTTTATATCTGATTAAAGTGTTTCACGTGAAACATGTCTATTCAGGTATTGAGCCTCCTTGGATCTCATTAGTAAAATATCCTTTTTCACCTTGTCCTTATACCCGCACAAGTGAAGTGTACCGTGAAAAACCACGCGAAACAGCTCTTCCTCAAAACTTGTTTTTTGGATCGCGCTATTTTCTAATACCCTGTCTAGTGAAATCATCAGGTCCCCGTGAATTTTAACACCTTTACAATAATCAAAAGTGATGATGTCGGTATAATAATCGTGTTGTAAAAAATCTTGATTCACCTTCAATAAATACTCGTCTGTACATAAAACAAGCGACAGGTCGCCTGGGTGGAATCCTTCAGAAACAATTATATCTTTTAAATAACTCTTTAATTTGCGCAACTTTAAAAACGCCGGCTTTTTAACATCAATTAAACTAATCGAAATCATTTTCCAAAATAAATGGTCACCTCATTTCCAGACTCGTTGAATTCAACTTCATCTGAAAGGTTTTTCATTAAAAAGATTCCTCTTCCGTTTTCTTTCAAAATATTTTCTGGTGCTGTGGGGTCCGGTAAATTATGGTAATCAAAACCTTTTCCCTCGTCTTTTATGTTAAAACAAAAAGATGAAGGGGCATCACCAACGGCTACAGCGATTGATAAGTCTGGTTTTTCTTCATTTCCATGACTAATTGCGTTGTTAACTGCCTCAGTAACAGCTATTAACACATTTCCGTAAGCGTCCTCTTGGACACCAATGGTTTGACAAACCCTATCCACTAAATTCTCTACATCCACCAAAGACTGGAAGTCAGCAGGCAGTGTTAGTTCTTCAATAATGTTAAATCCTTCTTTCATATCGAGTATTACAGGAAAAAGTCATTCGTTCAAGTTGAAGTATTGATTAGCCTTTTCCTTATAGTACAACCTAAGAGAGGGGTCGGCGCTCTTCAATAATTCCATTTCCTTTAATTTGGTTTTGTTATACTCATCAAAACGAATTTTGTTACCAGAATCTTCATCTTTTCCTGATTTAGATTCTCTCTTTTCTTCATAACCTCTTTCCATCAATGCTTTTTCACTTTCCAAAAGCCTCGTTAGTATCTCTCTTTGGCGATTCACCAGGTCTTTGTTGCTGTTCTTATTAATGATGTTTTTCTCCTGTTCTTCCAATTCTTTAATAAGCGGGTTTAATTGATTGCCTAATCCTTTTCCACTCTTATTCATTTCATTGCGTAATTGTTCTAATCGCTGGCGAATGGCTGTTTGTTCAGCCGCCATTTTAGCCATTTCCTTATTTCCCAAACCCAACATGTTTTGACCTGAACCGCCAGGGCTTGATCCAGGCTGACTCCCGGGTTTGTTTCCTGGCTTGTCACCAGGTTTGTCGCCACCTGGATTTGGGCCTTTTTGCATTTGTTCCAATTGTTTCTTGAGCATTTCTTTCATGTCTCCTGTTGACATAGATTGTCCCGGTTTAGGTTTTCCTTTACCCGGATTGTTGCAACTGCCTGACCCCGACATTTCTGATTGCATTTGACTTTGCATACTTTGCAGTGCCTCATTCAACAGAAGGGCAAGATTGTTATAGGAAGTCATCACCAATTGTTGGTGTTTATTTAATTCTTTTTTTCTATGATCATCTATGTCCTCCACGGATAATTGATGGTTAGATTCTATCGCGTTTAATTCTCGGTCAATAAAAGAAGCTATTTTTGGTTGGCGTTTTGCTAACGCTAATAAACTATCTTTAATAATTTTCGTTTCATCGATTATTCGTTGTTGGCGTCTTCCTAATTTTCTATAAATAGGGTCCTGAGTCGTTATTTTATTGAATTTATTCATTAAGGCTTCTTGATCGAAACTTAAAGTCATCAAACTCTCTAAAATATTTCGTAGAGATTTCATGTCCTCTTCCTGCTCTTTCTTGTTTGCTTGCTCTTGCTTCGCGTTTAGTTGGTTTGCTATTGAATTCATTCCTTCAGATGCGGACTTTTGTTTTTCTCCTGCTTTTTTCTCCTTTCCTTGTTCTAAACCATCTTTCGCTTCCTGTAAATCATCGCTTACTTGGTTTTGTAAATCATCCAGGTTTCCTAGATCCATTGGTTTGTCCAATTCTTTATTTAATTCATTTAATTTTTGGAGGTCTTTTTTTAACTCATTAAATTTTTTATTTAACTCCTCTTGTTTCTTTGCTAATTCTTCCTTTGATTGATCTTTATTTAATTCTTCGCGAAGTTCATCTTGTTCCTTTGCTAGCTCTTTTAATTCCTTTTCTACATCATCAATACGTTCGTTTAGCTGCATTTTCTTTAGCATCTCAAGGCTTCGGTCAAGTTGCTTCTTCATGTCCTCACTGGATTGATTTAACTCATCCATTTTTTCCTTGATTTGTTCTTTATCGTTTTGTTCTAATAGCTTTTCTAAATCATCTAATAATTTTTTTAATTCATCATCCATAAGCTCCTCCAAGAGCTTTTCAATCATATCTTGTTTTTCTAATAACTCTTGATCCATAGGTGAGAGTTGATTTTTTTCCTCTACACTTTTCTCCATTTCATTTTGAATCTTTTCTAAGGACTCTAATAAACTAGACTGTTCTTCTTTTAACTGTTGAACTTTGTTTAATTTATTCCAATCAGACGATTTAGCATTTAAGGTTTCTTTTTTTAACTGCGTGATATTCTTTTGAAATTCTTTGGTCTTTTTTAATAATTGATCAAGTTCTTCTTTGGTTTGATTTTGATCTTCTTGTCTGGAATCATTCAATTCTTCCAAACTAGGAAGTTCATACGTGAATAACTGACTTTTAGCAGCTTTACTTCCATTTACACCATCATTATCATGGACAACGAAATAATATTCAATCTTGTCTTTTAATTGAATTTCCTCCCGTTTGAAATCAACCGCAAAATTGATGTTTATTTGAGACCCTATTACCTGTTGTACTGGAATTTTCACTTCTTTGTGTTGTCCATTTTCACGAATAATCTTGTAAACAAATTGCAATGATTTTAATCCATAATCATCTGCCGCAATCCCAGTAAATAGTTTTACACCTTCAGAAATAGAATCTACTTTTTCATTTATCTCAATCGTAGGAAAAGCATCTTTAATTACATTTATTTTATATTGAACCGTGTCTAACACATGCGAAAAACGATTTTCTAATAGAAATTTCAGTTGCTTATCATCTTTACATATATGATTAAATTTGAATGATTCTGATTGAAACAAAGATTTTACTTGATTCCAATAGACACGTGTAGTTATACTGTTTTTTGTTTGAACTTTCCACTCAATCTGTGTTCCCTCTGGAATGGTTAAATCACCTACATTTTCAATCAACTCATTTTGTTTACCGAGGTATGATGGATACGTGCAAAAAGCGTATATTCTACCAATTAAGGATTTACCAATGACATTTAGTTGGTATTTTTTACTATCAAACTGATTCGTTGTAAAATAAAAATGAGTGTTCTTCTTTGGTTTTTTTATACTTCCAAGAAAAGTGTTTTTTGTCTTTCTAAATAATAAAAATTTACCTTGTTCTGATACTAAAAAAACTTGATTAGGTATTTCTTTTTCTCCACTATTTGTTTTAGGTATAATCGTTAATTCAATAGGAAAATCAGATCCTTCTTCAATAACAGCTAAACTATTCTTAAGTTGAAATAGGTATGGGGCCTGTTCTTTAAAAGTTTTATTATAAAATACAACATGTTCAGTACCTTGTGTAATAATTGAAGGGATGAATACAGCAATAAATACAAAACAACTAAAGAGTGGTATTAAATACCTTAAATAACGCTTATTCTCATTAATTTTAATGGCATTTTTAAAGGGTATTATACTTAATTCAGAGGATCTTTGATTGACACTAGCTCTTAATAATTCAATATTCCCTTCCTGATGTGTTAAATCATTTTGAAGCTGCAACGTATTTTTTAAACGATCTGAAATAGAAGGGAAAAAAGAACCAATTATTTCAGAAGCTTGTATTCTAGTTATTTGCTTTCCGAATGAAACCAGTTTAGTAATAGGAATCAGTATGAACCTAAAAAAAATAAATGTATTTAGTCCAATAAATCCAAAAAACAAGATTCCTCTAACCACCGAGTTAAACCTTCCTAAATATTCAAAAGTAGTAGCGAAAAGAAAGGAAAATAAAAAAATAACAAAAAACACCAATAAGCCACGAATCAGTTGATTCTTGTAGTACTTTCGTATAAAAGCATCTATTTGACTAAGCAGCGTATCAAAGCTATTTTTCATGAGATAAAAGTATTCAAGTTTTCCATACAGGACAAATTTATTCCCAGGAACTTAATTATATATAATATATTT
>CAIOSO010000007.1 GCA_903860985.1 uncultured Flavobacteriales bacterium | reverse complement strand
GGCTGAATTTTTCATATTCTTCGCTCCAGATTCCTTGCTCTTTCAATTCATCGATGCGGATACGACCTGATGCGTGGATGATTTGCTGTTGTTCACCAATGATGCCCACATGAATGATTTTTCCATGACTATTACTGAAATAATCCAAATCGTTCAGTTGAACATCTTCAAAATCAATAGCTGTGCCGATTTCTGCTTGCTCGTACGCATCCCTCGGTAAATTGTATCCATGAAGACGAAAAACTGCTTGAACAAATCCAGAACAATCGATGCCCCAAATGGATTTTCCGCCCCACAAATATGGCGCATTCAAATAATCCAACGCATCTTCCCAAATCGACTTGTTTTTTTTATTGGAAAAGTTGCTGTGTTCAAAGGACACCTCTCCAATTTGAAAAGATGCTTCTGCTCCAATAAAGCTGCCCTTTGAAGTAAAAAATGTTCCAAATGGTGAATGGAGTTGTCCAAATGTATCTTGCTGATAAGTGAATGAATCCATCCACCGGCGAAACTCTTTATCAGTAAGCGGCAACAGTTGTTTGATGTCCATGTATCCTTCGTAACCATCTAGTACTGTACGGATTTTTATCCATGGTTGTCCGTGGTCTACGACTTCAATAGGTTCTCCAAATAAAAGTTGAGAAACCATTTCTGAGGCGTCACTCGCTTCTTTCCGAATGGGAGCGTTAGAAACAAAACAGAAAGCCTTATTTTGACTCGGACTTATTAATTTTAAATTGTTCATATTGTCTATCAAAAGTAGAAAATTAAAACTGATTAATACCTATTTTTACAGCAAGTAATCCATGGAAAACGAACGACTCATATTAGTAACGAACGACGACAGTGTGAACGCGAAAGGCATTCATGCACTTGTTGAAATGGCAAAACAATTTGGACGTGTCGTTGTCGTTGCGCCAGATAAACCACAGTCGGGCATGGGACATGCGATTACCATCAATCACCCGCTAAGATTAACACCTACAAACATTTTCGGAGACACCAATGCCTTTGCTTGCTCCGGAACACCTGTCGATTGCGTAAAATTGGCAATTTCTGAAGTGCTACATCGCAAACCGGATTTTATTTTTTCCGGGATCAATCATGGTGAAAATTCATCTACGAATGTATTGTACTCTGGAACGATGTCCGCCGCGATTGAAGGTGCCATGGAGGGAATTTCTTCGATTGGATTCTCATTAGCGGATTTCGCTGAAAATGCGGATTTCGAAGCGACACAGTTTTTTGGAGCGAAGATTATCCAACAACTCATTGAACAGCCTATTTCAACGAGGTCTGTTTAAATGTGAATGTGCCTAAATTGAAGACAGCTGAAATTCAAGGAATTCAAGTGTGTAAGCAAGCACATGCGTATTGGGCGGATCGCTTTGAGCGGAGAAAGGATCAGTTTGGACGTGAATACTTTTGGTTGTCTGGTGAATTCGCAGATATGGACCAACGTCCAGATACAGATTTGCAAGCGCTTAAAAATGGATTTGTCAGTGTAGTCCCTACGCATTTTGACTTGACATCCTATGAAACTTTAGAACAAATGAATAATTGGAAAATATGAAAAAGTTAACGAAAGAATATGTGTTGGGATTTTTAATTGGCGTTTTAACACCCATTTTATTTCTGCCCATTATTGTTTTTGTTTTATCGCAATCACGTCATTCAGAATTCTCCTATTTGTGGAGTCAAGTGAATGATTCAGTGGAATACCTTAGTCGCTATTTGTCCCTCGGATTGATTCCAAATTTACTTTGGTTTTACTTATTTTTGAATGGAGAGAAATACGCCTACACGAGAGGAATTATTTTTGGAATGCTCATTTATGCTCCCTTCATGGTGTATGTGAATCTGATCAAATAATCATGTCAAAGCAACGCGTATTCATCATCACTGGCGAAGCCTCTGGAGATTTGCATGCGGCGAATTTGGTGCATGCGTGGAAGAAAAATAGCACGCAATTTGAATTTCAGGCTTGGGGTGGAGATCGACTAATCTTAGAAGGTGTTGAAGTGAAAAAACACATCCGTGAATTAGCTTTCATGGGCTTCGCTGAGGTCATTCAAAACTTACCAACGATTCTACGGAATTTCAAAACATGTAAACAGCAAATTACCGATTTCCATACAGATGTGCTACTGCTCGTCGATTATCCAGGATTTAATTTACGCATGGCCAAATGGGCGAAGTCCAAAGGGATAAAAGTAATCTTCTACATTTCTCCAACCATTTGGGCATGGAAAGAAAACCGCATCCATCAAATCAAAAGGGATGTCGATCGCATGTATACAATCCTGCCATTTGAACCGGCGTTTTATCGGAAATTCGAGATGCAGGTTCAGTATTTTGGACATCCGTTGTTGGATGAAATTGAACGTTTTCATCAACAGGAACAAACAAGGTTAGCACTTCCAACTTCTAAACCCATTCTAGCCTTATTGCCTGGAAGCCGTAAACAAGAATTAAAGAAAAAACTTCCGTTGATGTTGACAGCGGCGAAAGCTTTCCAAGAAACGCATCAAATCGTGATTGCGGGCGCACCAAATTTACCAGCGTCGTTTTATCAGGAATTTCAATTGGACGAAAATGTGACCTTGATTCAAAATCAAACGTATCCATTATTGAGTCAAGCGGACTTGGCACTAGTGACTTCTGGGACAGCAACCTTGGAAACTGCTTTGTTCAGAGTTCCTCAAGTTGTCTGCTATAAAAGTTCGGCCATTTCTTACCGCATTGCAAAAGCGCTCGTGAAGATTAAGTTTATTTCACTGGTGAATTTGATCATGGACAAAGAAGTGGTACGTGAATTGATTCAACAGGAATGTCAAAGTGATTTGATGATTCAGGAGTTGCAAAAATTGCTTCAAGGAAAGGAACAACGGATAGGGATGATGAAGGACTACGATGAGCTGATTACCTTGCTTGGTGCAGAAGGATGCAGTGAAAAGATGGCCGTGGATTTAATTCAATACTTGAACTAAATGCTCAGAATCCTACTTTTCCTCCTTGTGTTTTGTCCGACATTCTTGCATGCTCAAAATATCCGTATTGGATTGTTTTCGGATAAATCCATCAAGGAAATAGAAGGGATCGTAGGGAAAGGAACGTATTTCGTTTTCAAAGATTCCCTGCAACTAGTAAAAATTGGATCTGCAGATGTGCTGAAAGCAAGTTATTCTGCTGGACTTATTCGGATTACGGTTAATGGCATTGAAAAGGGCAGGGGAAAGTCCTTTCGGATCATTCAGGACAAACAAGAAGATTACCTGCAACTTCGCTTAATTTCACCAGCTGCGAAACAGCGTTCTTACGAAGGTGATTTTGATATAGAAATCAGAAAGGAAGCATTGAGTTTAATCAATAATCTAGATATGGAAACGTATTTGGAAGGAGTCGTCGAATCTGAGGGTGGACCAGGTCAAAAATTAAACTATTACAAAGCCCAAGCGGTGATTAGTCGAACGTATGCGATGAAATACTGGAGCAAACACAAGGAAAATGGCTACAATCTCTGTGACCGTGTTCATTGTCAAGCGTATTTACATCACCGCAGTGCAACTGTGACCATTGATTCTGCTGTACACCAAACGCGTGGACTCATTATGCTAGATCAAAATAACGAGTTGTATCCGACGTATTTTCATGCGAATTGCGGTGGACAAACATCGGAACCGCAATATGTTTGGAATGAAGAAATCCCCAATTTATGTTCATTCAAGGATACCTTTTGCATTCATACGCAACAAGCGAAATGGGAGAAAAGAATTCCGAAAGAACAATGGACGAAATTCTTAGTAGATAAATATAATTTCCCTATATCGGATTCGGTTAGTAATGAGTTACTGAATCATTTCGTGCAAGAACAACGGTCTGCATTTTATTTGCACCCAATTTATGGGATACCATTAAGGGATTTACGTGAGCAATTTAAGTTAAAATCTACTTTCTTTGATGCAGAGATTGTTGGTGAAGAAATGTTGTTACATGGACGTGGTTTCGGACACGGTGTAGGATTGTGTCAGGAAGGAGCAATGAATATGGCTAAGAAGGGCTATACTTATGATCAGATTTTAGGATTTTATTACCCGGAAATGAAGTTAGTCGACCGATCGGTATTTATTGATAAGTAATCACAAAAATCTCCTCATCGTCCCGTTTGAAGAATTTCTCTGAACGTGCATATGCCTCTAAATAATCTGGATTTTTTAATCTTCGAAGGGTTTGTTTTGTCTCTTTCAATTGCTGAGACATGACCATGTTTTGCTCGGAAAGCTGATTAAATTTGTGCTGTTGGGAAATCAATGTAAACACATCCCAATCATCTAAAAAAAGAAAGTATAACACAAAAACAATTCCTGTGAGGATGTATTTATTTTTTAAATAGGCAGGTACTCGAATTTTCATAAGTCAAATATACGCGCATAAAAAAAAGGAAGTGTTACCTTCCTTTTTAGTTTTAAAGATCGAAATGTTCATTTATTCCGTTTCGAAGCTATTGTATTTTTTTTCATAGTAAGCAATGAAGTCTTTATCATACTCAAACCATTTAGCAACATGCTTCAATATGGCTCTGGCATTCGCTGTATTCCCGTCACGCTTGATTAACACTTGTGAACTTAAAATCAATCCCGTACGAAGTGCATCCTTATCAGCATCTGTGAAATTCTCTAAATCTTTCAATTTTAGTAAATTAGGGATTTCTGTTTTCCAAATAAGGTTTGCTGTTTTTGCATCTTTGTTTTGAAAACGAATCGCTGCTTCAATGAATTTAATACCAATTGGATTCTTGGTAATCGTCGAATATTGTTCCGTTGCATCCAACATTTCAGAAATCACCTCGGTTAATTTTTCTTTGTTGGTATTGGTGTATAAAACGGGATATCCATCTTCGTCTTCTAAACGATAAATAATTCCATTGTCCAGTAATTCACTTTGGAAATTAGTAAGCCACATTTCGTGAATAGGCATTCTGAAAATTCCATT
>CAIOSO010000006.1 GCA_903860985.1 uncultured Flavobacteriales bacterium | reverse complement strand
GTTTTCAGGTCCAAACAAGAGAAAATCAGGCAAAATTCAACTAATGAGTAATAGCGAAATTCCACTGAAAATCGAGGCGAATTTCCCGCATGTTTATTTCAAGGAAGAGGAAAACATCTTCGCAAGTACGGAATTTTGCGTGCAACATTACGTTGAAATCAGCAATGTCCTAAAGTGGATGAAACGCGGGACGCACATCGCCATTGAGCAGCGAAAAGGTTGGCAATTGGAAATTGAATTGGCCTTGAATTTTTCCTTACATCCAGACATTCCGAGCATTGAATTAAGCAAACAAGAAGCTTTACAGTACTTGCATGGGGACACCTTTCCACTCGAAGGAAAACAGGGTTACACCTTATTAACCTACGAAGGACAGCGGATAGGTATCATCAAGCATTTAGGAAATCGATTTAACAATTCCCATCCAAAAGAGTGGCGAATCAGAATGAACATCCCAAGAAATGAATCATGACAGAAGCAATTGCACACCAACAGCTGATCGATTACATCAAGGATAAAATCAGTATTACAGCTGAACATGAGGCCTTAATTAAAAGTCGTTTTCATTTACAAAAGTTAAAGAGAAAAGAATTTTTCTTGCGGGAAGGCGACGAATGTTATTCGCAGGGATTCATTGTCGAGGGAACGTTTCGAGTGTTTTTCATCGATCAAAAAGCGTCGGAACACGTATTGTATTTTGGATTCAAAGATTGGTGGGTTGGAGACATTGCTTCATTCCACAGTCAAGAAACCACAAACATGAACATCCAAGCGATGGAGGACAGTCACATTCTTTCCTTCACCAAAGATGATTTGGAATGGCTTTTTGAACAGGTTCCACCACTAGAGCGACTTTTCAGAATCATGGCTCAACGCACCTTGGCGGTCCTTCAAAATCGTTTTTTACTCACGATTTCCGCAAACGCAGAAGAACGCTACAAGGAACTGATCCAGCGTCATCCAGGCATTGAACAATTGGTGCCGCAGCATCAAATCGCTTCGTATTTGGGGATCTTACCGGAATCCTTGAGTCGGATGAAGAAGTTGTTGTATAAAAAGTGAGCGGAGAGCGGGAGAGTGAGAAAGAGAAATAGAGCGTGAAAAACAGCCCTACGAGTCTTAAAAAATGTTTAACTTTACTTCACACAAATCAATTTTACGAGTATTCCTTTTAATTATAATACTTTACGGAAGATTGTTTTGAATAAACACAGGATCGAAGCACAAAAAAAATACAACATAATGACTAAAGAATTACAAAACGACATCATACAGTGGGATATTAAATCTTGGTCAAAAGCGCTATCATATTGGGAAAGCAATGTTGATTGGGAAAAAATTCAGGATGGCCTTGAACTTGGTGGTCGTGAAGGTGGACTCTCCCTTTGGCTAGCCTTAAAAGGAAAAAAGACCGTTTGTTCTGACTTGAAAGATGTACAAAGTACAGCGGAAAAACTTCACCTGAGTTATGACATAACTTCGCTCATTACATATCAAGACATTGACGCAACTGATATTCCATATGAAAATCATTTCGATGTTATTGTATTCAAATCCATTATTGGAGGAATTGGAAGAGGTGATAATTCTGAAATTCAACAAAAGGTTTTCAAAGAAATATATAAAGCCTTGAAACCAGGTGGAAAACTTTTATTTGCGGAAAATCTTATTGCTTCTCCTTTTCACCAATTCTTGAGAAAACGATTCGTGAATTGGGGAAATGCTTGGAGATATGTTTCCGTAAAAGAAATGAAGGGATTCCTCAAAGACTTTTCATCATATGAGCTGAAAACCACTGGTGTACTTGCAACTTTTGGTAGAAATGAAAAACAGCGAAATTCACTGTCAAAAATAGACGAATTACTCTTAAATAAAGTCTGTCCGAACAACTGGAAATACATCAGCTTCGGTATTGCGGTGAAATAATCCGACGTAGCGGTTTTAATAATTCCCATTAGATATATGCCTGAAACGTTTGTTTTTAAAACCTACTTGGTACCAAAACAATAAGCCATATATCAGCATTTAAGTAAAATTTTCTGAGAATTTAATAAGCCAAAATGCCAGCCTCTAGTAGCGGTTTGGCGTAATGGCGGATGAGGTGCTTTATTTAAACATTTGTGCTATATTTGAAGTACGTGCTAAGCACGAACAATTTTATTGAAAATTCGCCACAGCGGAAAACCCAAAACGCTTTGGCAATCAATGAAATAAATAACAAATACCTCATGAAAAAACCTTCACATTTTATCCTTCTCATCATTCTTCTTTTTCTTTTTCAAAGTAAAGGAATAAGTCAAAGTTCTGAATGTGCTACTGATTACATTCATAACAAGCTCATGGAAACCGATTCTGCTTATCGGAAGCAAATACATATCCTTGAATCGCAAGTTCAATTGAGTATTCAAAATCACGTAAATAGCACACCAAAATCTACCATTTATACCATCCCTGTTGTTGTTCATGTTATTCATACAGGTGAGGTGATTGGAACAGGTTCCAATATTTCGGACATTCAAATTCAACAAGCCATAGCAGGACTCAATTCTCGCTTTAGAAATACAAACGGTTTAGGGGCTGATGTTGAAATGGAATTTTGCCTTGCGAGTAAAGATCCAAACGGTAATACAACGAGTGGCATTAACCGGGTGAATGGTTCAAGCATTTCAAATAATTCAACAAATGGAATTACGCCTACTGGCAATCCCTGTAGTGGAGCAGTTGAAACTGCCATAAAAGACTTAAGCAGATGGCCCGTTTCTGACTATTATAATATTTGGGTAGTGAGCGAAATATGTAATGGCGCATATGTTGGTTATGCAACGTATCCCGTTGGTGGACTCTATGATGGATTAGTTATTGTATCCACTTCAATGACAGGTAACAGCGGTACATTACCTCATGAAGTTGGACATGGTTTTTTTCTATATCATACCTTCAACGGTGATGGTGGTAATGTTTCATGTCCCGTAGATATAAATTGCCTTGTCGATGGAGATCAGATATGCGATACGCCACC
>CAIOSO010000005.1 GCA_903860985.1 uncultured Flavobacteriales bacterium | reverse complement strand
TCTTGTTTACTCCTTTTCCTTAAGTCACTATTTTCAGTTTTTGCACCTTTCCCAATATAAGCTATTTCACTTTTAAAATCATAATTCATTTTTTTACAGATGTTTTCTAGAACACTTTTGTCTTTAGGTCTGATTATGTAAAGCCCATGTTTGCCTTTGAACTTCAAAAGTTCATCTAGTATTTGGTTGTATATTTCCATTTGATTCTATATTTATTAGTAATGCTTGCCACTAACTTGTTGCTAAGCGCCATAAGACGAATTCGACTTTAAAGCTGCAGCATGTCAATACTGTAGTTTAAAAATACAAATTAATCATTTCGGTATCTAAAAGCGTTGATTTTTCTTATGGATGTTTTGGTAACATAATGAGATGAAAAACATTACTCACCCTCCGTTTTTTCTCCCCGATTTTTCTGAATGTTCAATAATTCACCAATAATGATTGCAGGTTCTTCACGTTCTTGCAAATATTTCTCGAAAGCCCAATGGACATCCCTTGTGATGTAAAAATGTCGACTTAAGTGTTCTTCTATTTTTTCCGGATAAACGGCATAAAAAGAAATATCGTTTAAATAACTAAAAGAAACAGTTCGATGATGAACATTAACAACTACTTTTCCAAAAGTCAATAAATTGTTGAAATGTGCTGCTAAAACGAACAAATCGGTTGTCATTTCAACTGGAAATGCCTGTATCACATTTACGTCAAAATGCAACTCTTTATCGTGTAACAAATAACGGTAAAATCCATCCTTGTTTTCGGCAAGTGTGAACGTTGATTCCACGTATTTCTCTGTTTCGTAAACGCCATGTCGCCACGAATTTACTTTGTGTAAATGAATCAGTTCATCCCAGACAAACTTTTCTTGTTTATTCGGTTTGCGAAAGAAAGCACTAAGTTTCTTAAAAAAGATCTTCAGTCTATTTAGGGAGGGAGCTTCTTTTTTCATTTCGTCTGTTTTGTTCTTTTTTGGGTTAAATACGCTATTGATCCAAATGGCAATGACGGTTAGAGGGATGACCGCATCTAAAATAGTACTATCCATAATTTATGTATTTTCATGATTGACATTCTGGATTATCCCCGCTTCTTCCAATTTTTTCTCTAATTCCACCCAATCGACCATCATGCCATGCTCCAAAACGATGTTGCGTCTCATGGGAATCCCTGTTGCAATATCATCAAGATACAATTGATTACTTTCCTTCGCTACATCCAAATCAAAGGACCGTGGTTCTATTTTTTTAGGTAGAAATTTTTCAATCGGCTGTTGGATTTCCTCAAACGAGTGAATATATTCCAAAGCTTCGTGTACATGTTGCATATCGATGTCTGCGCGATAGGTGTTGAGAACGATTTCGTGTCCTGCAGCTTGAAGGCGTGCAATGACCTTGATCGCATGTGGATTCTCGGCGCCAATTTCTGGGAAAGAATGTTCGACAACCGTTCCGTCGAAGTCTAGGTAGATTTTCATTTGGTTTTATTGAATAAATTTTACCAGCTCTCTGTTCAAACGTATTTTGTGTGTCCCCTCTGGAGTCGCCATGATGCTGTAATCTTCGAATTGTTGCTCACCAACGCACTGACGAAATTTTGCTCGGATGCGGGCCATTACCTCGTTCATGTTGTTATCTGTGACAT
>CAIOSO010000004.1 GCA_903860985.1 uncultured Flavobacteriales bacterium | reverse complement strand
TGTCAAGGTGGAAATTTATCTGCTTTGCCAACTTCATCTTTGAATGGAATCACCGGAACGTGGAGTCCAGCTTTGAACAACCAAGCTACGACGACCTACACCTTCACTCCATCCGCTGGACAATGTGCCACATCAGCGTCCTTAACGATTACTGTCAATTCGCAAGTGACACCAACGTTTAACGCGGTAAATGCGATTTGTCAAGGTGGGAATTTAGCTGCGCTTCCAACTTCATCTTTGAATGGAATCACCGGAACGTGGACTCCGGCTTTGAATAATCAGGCGACGACGACGTATACTTTTACTCCTGCCGCTGGACAATGTGCCACAACAGCATCCTTAACGATTACGGTCAATGCGCAAGTGACGCCGACCTTTGCTGCGGTGAATGCGATTTGTCAAGGTGGGAATTTATCCGCGTTGCCAACTTCATCTTTGAATGGAATCACTGGAACGTGGAGTCCAGCTTTGAATAATCAAGCAACTACAACGTACACGTTTACACCTACTTCGGGAACATGTGTCTCCAGTGTGAGTATCACCCTTACCATCATTGAACAGCCATTTGCGCAATTTAGCATCACACCGAATGACAGCGTCTTGATTGGATCCACCTTGTATTTTCAGAATGCGAGTTTCAATGCATCGACCTACATTTGGCAAGTCAACAGCCAGGAGTTTTCCTACGATGTGAATCCATCCTACCTCACCAGCAATGAAGAATTCCTCTTTTTCACCTTAATTGCTTTGAATCAAACGTGTGCGGATACCTTTGAAATTCAAGTACCATTGATCGAGAACAGTTATGTGTTTGCTGCAAATTGTTTCACACCAGACGCGGATGAGTTTAATCCGACATGGAAACCGATCATCAGTGACAACTTTGATCGAACAAGCTACCAACTATCCATCTATAATCGTTGGGGAGAAGTCATTTGGGAGAGTTTTGATTACCATGAAGCATGGGATGGAAGCTACGGCAGTGGTGGACAAGACGTTCAAGATGGAATTTACACCTGGGTTTTAAAACTCAAAAAGAAGAAAAATGATGAAGTTTCTATTTTTTCTGGAACAGTTCTTCGCATACGCTGATTTTTTTCACAGATGTGGAAAAAACAAAGCAACCTTTTTGTTTAAATGTCGTTTTTCAAAGGAATTTTAGCATTAAATTTGTTACAAACCACTACTTAATTACTTATGAAGAATATTTACACCATTATTCTCCTTCTTTTTATCTCTCTTTTTAATAACGGATTCTCTCAGCCCCAAACAGTTACCTTTAATTATACTGGTGCTGCTCAAACGTGGACGGTTCCTCCCTGTGTTTACAACATTTCTGTATCTGTTAAAGGTGCGCAAGGTGGTGGGCCAGGTGGACTCGGAGCGACGGTATTGAATCCAAGTATTGCGGTTACACCAGGACAAGTATTACAAATCAACGTAGGTCAAAATCCAACGGGTCCAACCGGAGGTTGGAATGGTGGAGGAAACGGCTTTGCAGCAGTTCCTGTCAACTATCAATCCTTTGGAGGTGGTGGTGCATCTGATATTCGACTTACTCCTTATGCATTAACAAACAGAATTGTTGTTGCTGGTGGTGGTGGTGGAAAAAATGGTTGTTCTCCTCAGTATAATGCCATAGGTGGTGCTGGTGGATGTGTGACAGGAATGACCGGTGCTGGATCTCCTTTCGTTGGAGTTGGTGGTGGCGGTGGGACACAAACAGCTGGTGGAAATGGCGGTCCTCCTTGGGGAGGTGGTCAACCAGGATTTGCTGGAACTTTAGGCAACGGCGGTAACGGCGGCTATTATGCAACTGCTTCAGGCGGAGGCGGTGGCGGTGGTCTTTACGGCGGCGGTGGCGGCGGTGGAGATAACTGTTGTGCTGGCGCGAATGGCGGCGGTGGCGGCGGTGGCGGTTCAAGTTTGAATCCAGCCGGTGGAACATGTACACAAGGAAATAATACTGGAAACGGTGTTGTTGCGATTACATTTACTGCTGGATCTGTTTCTATTACGACTTCAAATACTGGTCCATATTGTGTTGGTTCCACAATCCAATTAAATGCAACAACTGGTGCAAGTAGCTATTCATGGGCTGGTCCAAATGGATTTACGTCTACCTTACAAAACCCAATCATACCGAACTGTACAGCAGTAAACGCGGGAGTTTATACGCTTACTTACGATGCCGGTGGATGTATTTCTACTAGTACTACGACAGTTGTAGTGAATATCCCGGTGAATCCTACCTTCAATCAAATTGCTCCGATGTGTCAAAACGCAACGGTTCCGAATTTATCGACGATTTCAACCAATGTACCTGCAATTCAAGGGACATGGAATCCAGCGTTGGTGTCATCAGCTATCGTCGGAACACAAACGTATACCTTCACGCCAAATGCTGGGGTATGTGCGAATGTGGCGACCATGAACATTCAAATCTTGCCAAATGAGCAGGTAACCTTTAATCAAATTAGTCCGTTCTGTATTGGTGGTACACCAACTGCATTGCCAGCGACTTCTACAAATAATATTGCTTACACAGGCACATGGAGTCCGGCAACTATCTCAACAGCGGTTGCAGGAACGGCGACGTATGTCTTTACTCCTACTGTTGGACAATGTGCGTTAGCGAATTCGATGGATATCGTTACGTATGCGTTGACGACTCCAAACTTCAATCCAATGGGTCAAATTTGTCAATATGAAGTGAACGTGATCATTCCTACGACGGCATTGAATACGACGCCATTCATCAATGGACCATTAATTACCGGTACTTGGAATAGTCCAACCGTGATTACTGGAGCACCGATTACAGCAAATTATACCTTTACACCGACTCCTGGACAATGTGCTTCAACGTACCAGATGCCAATCACAGTTGATCCATTAATCATCCCTGCATTAACGCAAGTTCCGCAATTGTGTCAGAATGATGCGAATCCGGTTCTTCCATTGGTGACGAATAACGCTCCGGCGATTACGGGTACTTGGAGTCCAGCGTTGATTAATACAACGATTCCTGGAATCTTTACCTATACGTTTAGTTCAGATGCTGGACAATGTGGCGACACCATTGACATGACGATTACGATTGTACCAGCTGTTCCGCCACAGTTCTTAGCGGATACTTTATCCGGATGTAACCCCCTAAATGTCACATTAACGACCGTTCCAGTTCTTGGAGCGATTTACACATGGTATTGGGGTGGAACACAAATCGGACAAGGAAGCACATTGAGCTACCAGTTTGATCAAAGTGGTTACCATGACATCACACTTGAATACGATTTGCTTGGATGTATTGAAACAACGACATACAACGACTACATCTACATGGAAAGCTATCCACTTGCTTCGTTCTCTTCTGTACCAAGTAGTTTAACAGAGACAACGCAAGCCATTCAGTTTATGAATTCAAGTGTTGGTGGAACAACCTACACCTGGGACTTCGACGATTCGTACACTTCTACAGAGTCGGATCCAAATCACATGTATGTTGGTGTAACAGAAAACCTTTTGGTGACACTTACAGCCTACACCCCACTTGGATGTTCAGATGAGTACACGATTTCGATCCCAGTGATTGCTGATCCTATTTACTACGTAGCGAATACCTTCACACCAGATGAAGATGAGCACAATCAAACATGGCAAGCGATCTTCACGACTGGATTCGATCCATTTGCGTTCAGCTTAACGGTTTACGACCGTTGGGGAGAAATCATCTGGGAAACACACGATGCAGCTCAATCATGGGACGGAACCTATGGAGCTCTTGGAACAAAAGTCCCTGCAGGTGTTTACACATGGCGCATGCAATACGAGCCGAAAGAAAATGACGACCGCAAAGTGGTGACAGGACAATTGAATTTGATTCGATAATTTCAAAACATATGAATACGAAAAAGGCGCTAGTGATAGCGCCTTTTTTATATCTAATAAATTTAATCAAATGTTTCTTATTTCTTTCTAAAGAAGATTTTTACAGGTACACCTTCAAAGTCAAATTTCTCTCTCAAGCGATTCTCAAAGAAACGTTTGTAGGAATCTGGAACGTATTGTGGTAAATTACAGAAGACCGCAAATGCTGGTGCATGTGTCGGTAACATTTGAATGAATTTAATCTTAATGTATTTCCCTTTCACAGCTGGAGGAGGAGTTTGAGCGATTACTTCGAGCATCACTTCATTCAACTCATGCGTTGCAATCTTACGTGTACGGTTTTCATGTACGCGCATCGCCGTTTCCAAGGCTTTGTGAATGCGTTGCTTGGTAAGTGTCGACGTAAAAATAATTGGAACGTCATTGAAAGGCGCCAATTGCTCACGTAAATTCGCTTCGTATTCCAACATGGTTTTGTGGTCTTTTTCCACTAAATCCCATTTGTTTACCAAAACAACGACTCCTTTTGAGTTCTTTTCAATCATGTAGAAAATGCTCAAATCTTGCTTTTGAAGTCCTTCTGAGGCATCCATCATAAACAAACAGACATCTGAGTTTTCAATGGTACGAACCGAGCGCAAAACGGAATAGTATTCAATATCTTCCGTTACCTTTGCTTTCTTGCGAATTCCGGCAGTGTCGATCAATAAGAAGTCAAAACCAAAGGCTTTGTAACGGGTGTGAATCGAATCACGTGTTGTTCCTGAAATATCTGTTACAATGTTTCGTTCTTGTCCTGTAAACGCATTAATCATGGAAGATTTTCCAACGTTTGGACGTCCAACAATGGCAATTCTAGGCAAGGCATCTTCCTCGCGGATGGAATCGTCCTCCTTGTTGAAGTACGTCACTAATTTATCCAAGATCTCTCCCGTTCCACCGCCATTTGCAGCGCTTAGATCGAATACTTCTCCTAAACCAAAAGAATAGAATTCAGAAGATAATCCAACGCGTTCTGTATTGTCGACTTTATTTGCGGCAATCATACACGGTTTTTTGCTTTTTCGAAGCAATTGAGCGACCGTTTCATCCATTTCAACGATACCTGTCATGACATCCACCATAAAAATGATGACTGTCGCTTCTTGCACGGCTAATTCCACTTGTTTGCGGATTTCTCCTTCAAAAATATCTTCTTTGACCGTGGCGTATCCACCCGTATCAATCACCGAAAACTGGTATCCATTCCATTCTGATTTCCCGTAAATTCGGTCTCTTGTCACCCCACTTACTTCCTTCACAATGGCATCACGGGATTCCGTTAAGCGATTGAAAAGCGTTGATTTTCCAACATTTGGACGTCCAACGATTGCTACGATATTACTCATGTTTTTTTCTTAATTAAAGGATACTAATATCCGTACTTTTTTAGCTTGTCTGCCGATGTCCGCCAATCTTTGTCCACCTTCACGAAATTCTCTAGGAATACTTTCTTATCGAGAAACTTTTCCATGTCCTGACGTGCTGCACGACCAATTCGCTGCAACATTTCACCACCTTTACCGATAATGATTCCTTTTTGCGAATCGCGTTCGACGATGATGTGCGCACGAATACGGGTGATTCCTGCCTCTTCTTTAAATTCTTCAATTTCAATTTGAGTACTGTACGGAATTTCCTTTTGACAATGCATAAATATTTTCTCACGGATGATTTCCGAAATGAAGAAACGCATCGGACGATCAGAAATTTCATCTTTCTCGTAGTATGCTGGATTTTCAGGCATCAATTCGAGTATTTCCGCCCAAACATTGTCAATATTAAAATTATGCAAGGCAGAAATTGGGAATATTTTCGCATTTGGAAGTTGTTCCTTCCAGTAGCTCACGCGTTCTTCTAATTTCTCTTGGTACGATTTATCGATTTTATTGATCAAACACAAAACAGGCACCTCTAAACGTTTAATGCGTTCAAGGGTTTCTACGTGATTCATTTCATTTTCAACCGTATCAGTAATGAATAACAATACATCTGCATCGCGAATGGACGAGTTGACATAGTCCATCATGTTTTCGTGCAATTTATACGCCGCATTCACCACACCAGGTGTATCGGAGAAAACGATTTGGTAATCTTCATCGTTCACAATGCCCAAAATACGGTGACGTGTCGTCTGCGCCTTTGAGGTGACGATGGATACCTTTTCTCCAACTAATTGATTCATCAAGGTTGATTTCCCAACATTTGGGCTCCCAACGATATTAACAAATCCTGATTTATGTGCCATTCTGCTTGAATTGAGTGCAAAGATACACGTTTTAAATGGGATACGGTAAGGAAGATGCCAATCACAAGGGGAGCAGAACTCGAACCTTTCGAAAAATAAATTAAATTCGTTGCATGAATACACAAGCAAATCCCATCGACCGAAAAATTATCTTCCTCATCATCGTTGCCGCACTTGGCTATTTTGTGGATATCTATGACCTGGTGCTCTTCGGCGTCGTAAAGGCGGAAAGCTTGACTAGCATCATGCAAGGAGCGAGTGAACAGTCCATTGCCGCCACTGGAAAGTTCTTATTCAACATGCAAATGCTCGGTATGTTGTTGGGCGGAATTCTCTGGGGAATTTTAGGTGACAAACGCGGACGCTTGAAAGTGCTTTTTGGGTCCATCCTACTCTACTCCGTTGCCAATTTACTGAATGCCTTTGTGACGGATGTACCCACGTATGCGGTCATTCGCGTGATTGCGGGAATCGGACTCGCGGGTGAATTAGGTGCAGGAATCACCTTGGTTTCGGAGATGATGTCCAAGGAAAAACGCGGATACGGAACGATGATTATCGTGACATTTGGTGCTTTGGGTGCTGTTGTCGCTTCGTTGGTTGGATCAGAAGGCGCTTGGATTGCTGCTGGAATTGAACGCGTATTCGGACTTGCGCTTCAAAATTGGCAGGTAGCGTATGTGGTGGGGGGATCCATGGGGATTTTATTACTGTTCCTTCGCATTGGAACATTGGAATCCAGCTATTTCCATCAGATGCAGGAGGACAAAAACATTTCAAAAGGGAACTTGAAACTCATCTTTTTCCAAAAATCGAACCTCATCAAGTATATCCATTGTGTCGTGATTGGTATTCCCATTTGGTATGTGATTGGACTATTGATTATGAATTCCAAAGACAATTTTGGACCGTGGTTAGGTGTGTATGACATTTCGAATGGAAAAGCGGTGATGTACGCCTACATTGGACTATCCGTTGGTGATTTGATTTCTGGAATATTGAGTCAATTATTAAAAAGCAGAAAGAAAGTGGTTCAGTTGTATTTGGGATTTTCGTTGGTGTGCGTCTTGATTTTTTTGTTGCTGCATGACTACAACATCACGAACAACACCTACTATTTCATGTGTTTTCTTTTGGGCGCTGGAACAGGTTATTGGGCGATATTCGTCACGATCGCTGCGGAACAATTCGGGACAAACATTCGCTCAACCGCAGCGAATACCATTCCCAATCTCGTTCGAGGATCGGTGAATATTGTGGTTTTGTTTTTCGGCTTGCTCGTGAGTACAGGAATCAACGATGGATGGTCCGCTCTGATTGTGGGAGTCCTTTTTATATCGCTAGCGTTTTACAGCATTTCGCGATTAACAGAAACCTTTGGGAAGGACTTGAATTATTTCGACGAAACCTTGTAGATTTTCTGCGAGTAATTTTCAAAGTCTTCGGTCATATCTTGATCCACTTGTTTGGTTACCGAAATCGGAATGAAGTCCACGTAAACATTTGTTTTATCCAAGCCAAAGTCCTCTGCTGGTTTTAATCCCGTAGACTTCACAAAGCGATACGCCTTCACGCAAAGACGTTGGAAAGGCGTTAAGTGGTTGTCTGTGGAAACACGAGAATTCAGTACAATGAATTTGAAGTCCACTTCTTCTATTTTCCCACGAATGGATGTGAACACACTTTCACCTTTGAACTCCCCTTTTTCAATCATCTTGCAATAGATTTTGCGCATCATATATTCGATGCGGTGTTCCTCCTTGAATCCCAATTGCAAACTGACGTAGTAACATTTTTTATCTATGATCTCATTCACAGAATAATGCACACCCCACGGCTCATTCAGAATATCCAAGTGTAAGAACCAAATGATTCCTGCTTTACGCGGTTTCTTTTTAAACATGGAATGGAACACGGTAAGGTCCAATTTATTCGGGGAATTACTGCGTGTTGGGAACACTAAATTCGTTGCTTCATAAACGATACCCGGGTCCGCATGCACCGCTTCCAACAATGGAATCACATTGCGCATTGGAACGTATTCGGTAATGTTTGATCGCAATTGTTTCGCTTTGTAGTAAAGGTACAAGAGGATGAAAAATGTAATCGAAAGGATCAAGGTAAACCATCCACCGGAAATGATTTTTCCGAGATTTGATAGCAAGAAAATGAACTCAATTGACAAGAATACTGAAAAGATCACGCCAGTTGCCACTCGCCATCTTGGGTAGCGAATAAACAACAACATCGCCATTAAGATGGAAGTCATCACCATGTTTACGGTAATCGCTAAACCGTACGAATGTTCCATTTCGCTCGATTTTTTAAAGATTGCGATGACCAATAAACAACCAACCATGAGGAACCAGTTAATAAATGGAATGTAGATTTGTCCTTGATGATCCGAAGGATATTTCACACGTAAATTCGTCCATAATTTTAGTTTGATTGCCTCGTTCATGAGTGTAAATACACCTGTAATCAATGCTTGCGAGGCAATAATGGTGGACATTGTTGCGATCACCACCGCAAATGGCATCATGTAATGTGGAACCATGGCATAAAACACAGTATTCGAACCAGTTAATTGGAAACCAGGCTTCAGGCACAATGCTGCTTGGCCCAAGTAATTCAGAACAAGTAGTCCAGAAACGAAGCTCCAACTTAAACGAATGTTTCCTTTTCCGCAGTGACCAAGGTCAGAGTACAAGGCTTCCGCTCCGGTAGTACATAAGAAAACAGAACCAAGAACTGCGAATCCACCATCCACATTTGCTACAAGATTGTAGGCCCAGTAAGGATTCAATGCTTTTAGCACTTCCCAGTTGTCAGCAACATTAATGAATCCGAGGTAACCCAAAAAGGCAAACCATACAAGCATCACTGGACCAAACATTTTACCGATGGCAGCAGTTCCAAATTGTTGAATCACAAAGAGCATCACAATGATTCCAATGACAATGGGAATGACAGGCATATCCGGGAAGATGTTGTTGACCCCTTCCACAGCAGAAGAAATCGAGATGGCTGGTGTAATGAATCCGTCCGCCATTAAGGTGGCACAACCAATCAATGCTGGAATGATGATCCACTTGACATTTTTCTCTTTCAACAAGGCAAACAAGGCGAAAATTCCTCCTTCACCTTTGTTATCCGCATTTAACGCGAAGTGAATATACTTTACGGTTGCCAACAAAATCAAGGTCCAAATCACACTGGATAAAGCCCCCAAAATAAATGGTTCTGAAATGTGTTTTCCTCCACCCGTAATCGCTTGAAACACATACAAGGGCGAGGTTCCGATATCCCCAAAAACGATTCCAAGGGTAATTAATAAACCGGCAAAACTAATTTTTTGAGTAGTAGTATGTGTCATTCGGGCAAATTTTCGGTGAAGTTAAGTGAAAAATATGCACGTGAACATAACATTAGCAATGGAATTTTACTTTTTCCATGAATCTTTTAATTGTCGAGGTCTTTTTGATAAAAAATGTATCTTTGTGTCCGCTGTTTTAGGCAGTAAATGAATGCCCACGTGGTGAAATTGGTAGACATGCCATCTTGAGGGGGTGGTGCCATTAGGTGTGCTGGTTCGAATCCAGTCGTGGGCACTCTGATCAAAAGCACTTGTTCGTCAGAACAGGTGCTTTTTTATTTTTCCCCGAGTCCATCCGCTCGCGGATGAGCGAAGGTGAAAAATAAAAAAGCACCATCCGAGCGCAGCGAGGAAGTGCTTTTGATCCACTGCACGTCGCCCACGACTGGTTCACCGACCGATAGGGAGGTAATCCTTTACTAGTGACTAGTAACTAGTGCCTAGTGCGTGAGCAAAGCGAACGACATTTCAGTGAACAGTGCTCAGTGCGTGAGCAAAGCGAACAACTTTTCAGTGAACAATGCTCTGTGCTCTGTGCGTGAGTAAAACGAACGCTCCTTTTTTAACCAACAATCTCCAAAAACATCAAGAAATATTACATCTCTCCTTCCAC
>CAIOSO010000003.1 GCA_903860985.1 uncultured Flavobacteriales bacterium | reverse complement strand
GAATTGTACATTTACCGCACGTACGAATTGGATATGCTTCTAGCGCGTTTCAGGGAATTCGGTGTAGAGGTGAAGTAGTTTATTCCTTTTTCGGAATGGTGGCTTTCGGTAGTTCCTTTAAAAGTTTCGGTAGGGAATAGGCTTTCAGTCCAGAAATCGTCACCACATTTCCTTTTTCCAATTGCAAATGATGTTCTTGATCCAAGAGTTCTTCTTCGTAGAAAATCGCTTCAATCGAAGCAATAATGTGCATGCAACCATTTTCTTTAATCAGGTATTCGTTGACGAATTTGCAGAGCAATTTAACCGGACTTCCCTTCACGAAAGGAACTGGACAGCCACCGTGGTAAACAGCTTCCAAGTTCGTGTGCTCAAATTCGCTTTCGTCCTCGGTGTAGTTTGCGGAGGACTGATGAGCTTCCTCAATGATGTCTTTGTAAATATGATTGACGGAGAAATAGCCGTATTCTTTGATGTTCGCGTAGGTATTTCTCGGAGTAAAACTCGGACGTATGATGAATCCAATTAAAGCAGGATCGCTACCAAGGTGCGTAACACTTGAGAAAACCGCCACATTGGTTTTTCCCGAATTGGAAATCGTCCCAATTAAATTCGCGGATTTATATCCCGTACAGCTATTGATGAGGTTTAAGCGTTGGATTTTATCCATCTGTTCAATTTGCGGTCGATCAATACGCACAAGTCCCATTTAGTTTTGTTTTTTGTAGAACAAGAATAGCTCATATTTGTTGAACGGAGGCTGTTTCTTTTCCGTAAATTCGTATAAACTTTTGCTCATTGAACTGATAAGGCCATGAAAATAGAAATCTGGAGTGATATTGCTTGTCCATTTTGTTACATGGGTAAACGAAAATTTGACATGGCATTGGCGCAATTCGAGGGAAAAGCGGATGTGGAAATCGAGTGGAAGTCCTTTTTGTTGAATCCACAACAAAAAACCGATCCGTCGGCATCTATTTTTCAGTACTTAGCGGAGATCAAAGGATTTCCGGAGGAGCAGGCACGTCAAATGATGTCCCAGATTACGGCATCGGGTAGTGCCATCGGACTCGATTATCATTTTGATCAAGTCGTTTTGGCAAATACGATAAAGGCACATCAATTGTTGCATGAAGCGCGAATCCAAGGATATCAACATGAAATGGAAGAGCGCTTATTCGAAGCGCATTTTGTCGAGGGGAAAAACATCGACGATGTGAACATCCTGGTTGATCTTGCATCTGAAGTTGGATTAAACACTACGGCACTTGACGTGAAAATACTCAGTGGTCAACACACGAAGGAACTAGAAGCGGATATCGACCGTGCTCAACAGTTTGGTGTCAAAGGTGTGCCTTTTTTTGTTTTTGATCGAAAATATGCGGTCAGTGGTGCGCAGGAATCGGAGACTTTTCTGAAAACGATGCAAACGGCCATGGGGATGGAGTAATTTATTTAAGCGATTATTAATCGCATTTCCCTAGTTGGATGTCCCTTATAGTTTGAGACATCATGTCATTTAACTTTTCTTTTTCTTCTTCTTTCAAGAATTTTAATGCTTGCTTGAATTCATTTTGCAAGCGTCCCATCTTTTCAAGGCCTTTTTTACGTTCCGCTAATGTTGTTTTTGACGAGCTCAACGTAGCGCAATGAATTTTTTTGTAGGAAGAAATCAGGTACGAATAATCACTGGCCTTTCGCGAGCAGCTAAAAAGAAGTATGCCTAATGATAAAACGCAAGCGCTAGTTTTGAGAGAAGTGAGCATAAGTTATAAAAAGCAATAGTTATGGTAAAAATATTCAAGTATTCTTGAATAAATGGTACACAAGCGGTACATTTATGATGTGATTGAAGTATTAAAACAAGAAGTGGAAAAAGTATTTGGACAAAAAATCCAAAAAAGGAGGCACTGTGTAGATCTCGCACAAGACCTATATACGAAAACCGGCGTTTTTATTTCGTACAATACCTTTCGTCGTTTATTTGGTGTCATTGAATACCGTGAGCCACGTATTTCAACCTTAGACGCCTTATCCAAATACATTGGATTTTCATCCTATCGTGATTTCATGAATCGTTTTCACTCCGTAGATGAATGGCCTAAATGGGAGAATTTATTTTTAGGTGTAGACAAGCAAGATACCACAAAGTTGGTAGATATGTTTAAGTATCGGTTCTATCAGAAAGATGATTTTTCTTATTCCTTTTCTGTGTTATTACGCGAATTAATTTACCGCCGTGACTTGAAATCTTTGCAGGTTATTTTGGCTCAGGATGAATGGTCATTTGCCAACTTGCCTTATGAACTTGCGTTGAGAATAGGGGTAGTGGTCGGACGTCAATTTCGTTTTGTAGAGGATGAAGCCTTTGAGCAGGAATTACTCAAAATCCCCTTGTTTCGAGACCTCGTCTTAAAAATGTTTGTCGATTATTCTGGATTAAACAAGAAATACGGCTCATGGATTTCTTATGTCAATCAACTACCAAACATCGATGAAGAATCCTTATTCTTTACGAATGGTGTATTGATCTGGAAGGACTTACTGAATGGATGTCAAATCACCGCAGAACACTTGAATCGCATTCCAGCATTAAACGTTGATTTACATCCCATATTGTATGGGCGCATCGCTGCTTTGTATCTGATGACAGAAATAACCGAAGAAGAACGAATACACGTGTTTAGTGATTGGTCTGTTTTAATTAAAAAGCGTCCAGAGCGAACATTGGAGTACATTTTCGTCTCGAATGTGCAATGCTTGGTTTTCCCAAGCATGGACTTTTCAAACTTCCTTTTCAGCTTCGAAAAACATGCCTCGAATGTTCACTTTTGGTACAACCTTTCCCAGTTGAACGTGTATTACTTATCGCTTGTCCAGCATGCCATTTTTGTCGGACAAACCCAGAAAGCGAGAACTTACCTTCAGCAAATCGACCTCACCTATTTGCGTTATGGTTATGATGAGTTCTTGTTGTTGTTCGTTTACTTGTTTGGGCATGAATTAAGTCAAGATCCAAGCCGAAAAGAAGAACTTTGGCAACAATTGCTAGATCATGCGGCGTATTTGAGTTACCCGATTTTTACGGAGGAATATTTTAGGGGGTATTTTGAACCAAAGTAGAGTTAACGCCAATCCTTTTTAACGACTACTGAATTTTTAAGAGGATTCCAAGGTTTAGGTTCAAGGATCGTTTGAGTTGGTAATCGATCAACATGTTTTGATTGAATTGGATGTCCGCCATCATGCCAAAAGTTTTGGTGAACATCAAGCGTGGCTGAATTCCAAGGGAAAGGTGCAACATGTCGTCTCCTTTTAAGAGAAAGGAATCGAAGAAAATTGGATTGCTTAAATGGGTGATTCCTATTCCGCCGTAAGCAAATAAATAATATGGATGCCGCTTTAAATGGTGCATGCGCAAGAGGTCACGACCCATCATGGCGGACAGACGAAAAGCACTTGAATTTGGATAAGAGTTTAAATGAAGTTCACCAAAAACTGACCAACTATCGAGGGATTTTGTAAGTCCAAATTGAAGGTCCGTGGCAAGTTCCTTCATTCCTGTAGCTACCCCAACACTGCT
>CAIOSO010000002.1 GCA_903860985.1 uncultured Flavobacteriales bacterium | reverse complement strand
GCTTAATCCAAGGATTAACGGTTGCACAAGTGGATTTATCCAAATTACACAAAGCCCAACCGACTGATTTGGATTTTTCACAGCCCCTCATGTTAGATGGAAAATCCATTCCGGTATGTCTTTCAACTGGTCGTCAGATTCCTGCTGATAGCCTCGATTTTTATTTAGGGACAGGCAGCCTCATTCCTGAGCCATTTATCAATGACCGAAAAGAAGTCAAAGCGTTCGTTCTTCGAACGGCATCTGAGCAAGAACTAGGTATGATGATGCGGATGAGTGCTCCCGAACCGGTAGATTTAGCAAACGAGTCCATTCCTGCAAATCTTTCATTGCGCAACTTAAAAAACAAAGAAGTTCAACTGTCGGATTTCAATCCCAAAAAGGGAAAAATCACTGTTATCAACTTTTGGTTCATAGAATGCAAACCTTGTAAGATGGAGATTCCGGATTTGAATAAGTTAGTCGAAAAATACAAGGATTACGACGTGGAATTTTTAGCCATCGCCTTAAACAAACCGGATCAATTGAAAGACTTCTTAAAAACGACCGATTTTAATTATCAAGTATTAAGCATCGCAGAACAGCAAACCATTGAATTAGGAATTCAAGGATATCCAACACACTTCATCCTTAATCGACAGGGACAAGTTGTCTATAAAGCAACAGGGCTAGAACCGGGATCCATAGACAAGTTAGGTAAAGCAATTGAAGGACAGTTGCATTAGTCTCCATGTGAAATCTGATGAGATTTCCCATTTTTCTATTGACTTTTCCCTCGTTGTTTTTTATTTTTATATAGGTAGTCCATTAATCAGAAGAAGTAGATCAAATGTATGTTGGTTTACAAATTTCGTGTCATCAACTAGGACCCAACAAAAGAATAAATTTAATGAGCGGAGGAAAAAATGGAAAATCAGGTAGAAATATTTGAAAGTCAGGATGGCATTGTTTTAGATGTTCAACTATCCAAAGAAACAGTTTGGTTGACTCAGGAGCAACTTTCTTTACTTTTTGAAAGGGATCAGTCAGTTATTTCTAGACATTTAACGAATGTATTCAAGGAAGGTGAATTGATTAAAGAAAGCAATATGCAAAAAATGCAAATTGCTCATTCTGATAAACCTATACTATTGTACAATCTAGATGTCATTATCTCGGTAGGATATAGGGTAAAGTCACTTCGAGGCACCCAGTTCCGTCAATGGGCAACGAAACGATTAAAAGAGTACTTAATTGAAGGTGTTGCCATAAACGAAAAACGGTTACACCCCTCACTCCTTCCCTTTCAGAAGCGAATAGTATTCTTTGAGGATGGTATTTTCGTCGCGCAGTTTTTGCGTTTCCTCGGACATTTGTTGGTAGGAAGAACTGAATTGCATGAAGAAATCATGACCTAGAACGGTACTGATGGTTTGCAGCAAACCGGTATCGATGGTCTTTCGGGCAAAAATGGAATAACAATTCTCTCTGGATTTATTGATGCGCTTCGCAAACTCCGTCACAGACATCCCCCTGGACTCCAAAACAGCTTTAATCTGTGCACCAATATTGAATTCTTCCATGAAGCAAAATTCCGCAATGCTGTGAAACACACACCTATAAAATAGGTTGTTTAATTTCACACATTCGGTTTTTTTATTTTACTTTTATTGTAGATTTGTTAGAATCAAGAAGAAAATTCATCAAAAATTAAATTTCGCAAATCATGAACGTAGATAAAAGAATTGTTAGTGCAGTAAAAAAAGGATTTGTCAAACTTGATTTCCAACGCTTAGAGGAAACCTGTAACAATGAAGCACAAACAAGAATGTTCATTATCGAACCAATGTGCGAAATATTAGGCTATAGCAGAGATCCAAAAGATATGCTCACTGAAATCACCGCTGGTTGGGGGCAAAAAAATGACAAAGCAGATATTGGATTAATAGTAAAAGGAAAAAAGCCTGAAATAATCATTGAATGTAAAAAATTCGGAAAGAAATTAACGGACAAAGAAGGCGCACAACTCAATAGTTACTTTAGCCATACGGAGGGTTCGAAGATTGGGATTTTAACTAACGGTTTAGAATGGCGCTTTTATACTGAGTACCTTGAAAAAAATAAACTTCATCATAATCCATTTTTGATCATTGATTTCACCGAAATTGATGATGCTAAAATTGAATTATTTGCGCAATTCCATAAAAGTAATCCCGATGATTTTTTAGCTAAAATTTTAGAGGAGGCTCAAGACACATTTTTCCTTGAAGGTTTTAATGGTGCATTAAGCGAAGAATTATTAAATCCATCAGATGATTTAATTAAAGCCATTTTTGCTCGTATGCCTGGCAAACGAATGAATGACGCAATAAAGGATAAATTGCGCGGATTAATTAATTCCAATTCAATTCAACAAGTTTTGCCTAAATTGATAGAGGAAGAATCTAAAAATGGAAATTTGATTATTACAACTGGTGAGGAATTAAAAATTTATCATGCCGTAAAGACAATCATTATAAATTCGCTGAAAAAAGTTGATTTTACTCGAATTTCATACAGAGATCAGAAAAACAGTTTTAATATTTTGGTTGATGATAATCAACGTAAAGTAATCGCAAAAATCACATCAGTGAAAAATAAACATTTCTTGGAGTTAGCAGGATATGGTAATGATAAATTTCCTGTTGATGATATCGAAAATATTGTTGAATTGAACAAAGAAATTATTTCGGCGGCAAAAACTTTTTTAATTGACTAAGAATAAGTTTTTTAGTTAAAAATCGTTGGATTTAAACTCTATTCAATATTTATACCCTTTCGGGTACGTTTTTTTTAATACGCATACTCACAATATAATGTGATTTCATGCGTCAACATATGAAAACTATCTATTAACATCCCTATTATCACATTATAGTGTGATATTGTTGTTTGTTATAACCTTTATTTGTACTTTTGACAGATAAATCACACTATAATGTTAGTTAAAGACCTTGGTGAAGCGATAAAGGACAGGCGGAAGGAGTTGGATATAACACAGCCTCTTTTAGCTGAATTGGCAGAAATCAGCATAAATACCTTGTACAAATTAGAGAAAGGACAAGGAAATCCTACTGTAGAAGTGATCCTTAAACTGGCAAAAGTTCTAGGGATGGAATTTACCTTTCATGTAAAAAAGAAACCATAACTAAATGCGGACATTAGAAATATACCGAAATGGGATTTTGGCTGGACTGCTCATCGAAGAAAATCGTAAGAAGTATATTTTTAGATACAATGAAACGTATTTTATTGACGACAACAATCCAGCAATCAGCTTGACACTGCCTAAAACACAAAGAGAATATAGCAATGAATTCTTGTTTCCATTTTTCTTCAATATGTTGAGTGAAGGTGTTAATAGAAAATTACAAAGCTTACAATTGAAAATTGACGAGAAAGATAACTTTGGATTACTTGCTGCCACTGCACAATATGATACCATCGGAGCAATTACCGTAAATCTTATCTAAGCAACATGAACCTAAAAGAACTAAATAATTGTCCTGGAACATTGGCTGAAGCTTACTCAACATACAGTCCAAGTTGCCTCCGAAACTTATTTAACGGGAAAAAAGTCAAACACATTTTATCGTATGACCAGCCACAATTGAATGAAGAAGTCGCAGATCTCTTTATCGAAAATCGAAAACGAATTTCTATTTCAGGTGTACAGGAAAAATTAAGCTTCGTCCTAGAGAAAAATATGTTGCGTTTGACCAAGGAAGGTGAACAAGGAACTTACATCCTTAAGCCCATACCAAGAGACCTAAAAAAAGTGGATCAAGTCCCTGCGAACGAACATTTGACCATGCAAATTGCTAAACAAGTATTCGGCTTAAACACCGCAGAAAACGCCATGATTTTTTTCACCAATGGTTCCCCTGCCTATATTACCAAACGATTTGACGTGAAAGAAGATGGGGCAAAATGGGGCAAAGAAGATTTTGCAACATTGGCGGGGAAAACAACAGACAATGATGGACCAAATTTTAAATACGAATTCAGTTATGAAGAAGCCGGCTTATTGATTCAAAAATATGTTTCAGCCTGGCGCATCGAAATCGAAAAATATTTCTCACTTGTACTGTTCAATTTTCTGTTCTCAAATGGAGATGCGCACTTGAAAAATTTCTCCTTGCTAGAATCATCCAAAGGGGATTATCTCTTAAGTCCTATTTATGATTTACTGAATACCAAAATGCATGTCGATGATTCAGATTTTGCCTTAGACAAAGGACTATTCGCTGATGACTATAAAAGCGAACAATACAAGAAAAGTGGCCATCCAAATAAAATTGACTTTATAGAATTTGGACATCGCATCGGAGTTTCAGAAAATAGAATTGAAAAACTCATGGCTCCATACCTAGAAAAGCAAGCATTGATGGAAACATTAATAAGTCGTTCATTCTTAACGGAGGCCAACAAGAGAGGCTATTTAATGATGTACCAAACCAAAAGAAACTATCTTCTTGGATAAACAAGGTGAAGTTGAATTACTTCCCAATACAAAACTTACTAAAGATCGAACCCAAAATATCCGTGTCCACATCGATGTGACCCGTGATATTTCCGAGGTGACGCATCGCCGTGCGGATGTCCATTGCGATGAAGTCGCCGGTTGTGCCGATGTGCAATCCTTCTTGGGCTTTGCTTAAGGCTTCATCGGTATTCAACAAGGACTCATAATGACGTGCGTTCGATACAATCGTCTCCTCTTGGATGTTGAAATCACCCAAAACACAAGTCACTAACTGTTCTTTTAGTTCGCTGATTCCGGTGCCGGTTAAAGCACTGATTTGTAGGCTATCCGTCAAACGAGACGTGTCTAAATCGATTTTGTTTGTTAAGAGCAACACGTGTTTCTCTGGATGTTTCTCACGTAGGTCTTTCACCCACGCTTCGGTTTCATCAAGGTTTTCGGAGTCGGAAGCATCGGCTAGACACAAGACAATATTGGCCTGTTCGATTTTCTGCTGCGAACGTTCAATTCCCATCGCTTCGATGGTCTCTGTGGTTTCACGGATTCCAGCGGTATCAATTAAGCGAAATAAAATTCCGTCGATGTTCAATGTTTCTTCAATGACGTCGCGTGTTGTTCCAGCAATGCTGGAGACAATCGCACGCTCTTCGCCAAGCAATTGATTCAGTAAGGTACTCTTTCCGGTATTCGGCGCACCGACAATGGCTACTGGTACTCCGTTTTTAATGGCATTCCCTAGTTGAAAAGAAGAAGCCAAACGTCGAACCATGTGCAATACCTCCGCGACCATGTTATTCAAGGCCGTGCGGTCTGCAAACTCGACATCTTCCTCTGCGAAATCTAGTTCTAATTCGATTAAAGAAGCGAAGTGAATCAGTTTTTCACGTAATTCTTGCAGTTCACTGGAAAAAGTTCCGCGCAATTGTTTCAAGGCAATTTCATGCGCGTTTTTCGACTGCGAAGCAATCAAATCAGCCACGGCTTCTGCTTGGGACAAGTCCATGCGTCCGTTTAAGAAGGCACGTTGGGTGAACTCTCCTGGTTCCGCCATGCGAAAGCCTACACTTCCCAGTGCTTGCAAAATTTGCTGTTGGATGTAAATCGAACCGTGACAAGCGATTTCAACACTTTCTTCACCTGTGAAACTTTTTCCGTCATCGAATAAGGTCACTAATACCTCATCAATGCGTTCACCATCCAAATTCGAAAGCCAACCAAAATGAACGGTATGTGTTTTTTGGATGCTTAGGTCTTTGGAGAATAGCTTCGATACCAATGATTTTGAGTGTGGTCCAGATGTTCGAATGAGTGCAATCGCACCAATGCCATTCGCCGTGGCAAGTGCACAAATTGGATCCTGAGCAGCAAGTTTCATGGCACAAAAATACGGAGGATTCTCGACTTATCGGTTTAAATAACTCACATCGACCAAGCTATTGAAAAAGGCTTTCAACTGCTTTCTTTCCTGTGGACTCAATGTAAACGGAACAATTGCTTTGTTTTGTAAGGGATGTCCATTTCCACCTTTGACGTAATGGTCGAGTACCTCATCGATTGTGGCTAAACTGCCATCGTGCATGTACGGAAAGGTCAAGGGTAAATTGCGCAAGGAAGGAACTTTGAATTTCCCGATGTCCAAGGAATCATGGTGAATGCGGAAACGTCCTTGGTCACTTTTTCCTTCGTAGGATGCGTAGAGTCCGTTGTTCTCCGCAACATAGTTCGTGAAATTCGGCGGTGTATGACATTTTGTGCAATACAAGATTTCAGAAAATAATTTCCATCCGGCTTTTTCCGTTGCATTGATGGCATGTTGGTTTCCTTTTTGGTATTGATCGAAACGGGAGTTCATGGAAATCAAGCTGCGCTCATAGGCTGAAATACTGCGGGTCAAAACCCACGCATCAAAATCACGGCCGTAAATTTCTTGTGCCGCTTTTTGGTATTCCGGATCGGCTCTTAATACTTTCATCAAGTCCTTCATGTTGTGACCCATTTCCGTTTTCTCTTGAATGGGAACGATGACTTGTAACTCCAATGTTTCCAAGTGCGCATCGAACATCGCTGTTTTCAGAAATGCTGCATTGAGAATGCTCGGTGAATTACGTTCAGTATGTTGTCCTTTGATTCCTTCGCTGACTGTTAAGTTGTCTGTAAATGCTCTACCTGGTTTGTGACACGTGGCACAGGAAACCGTTCCATCGACGGAAAGACGCGTGTCGAAAAACAATTTTCTTCCTAATTCGATCTTCGCATCCGACTGTGGATTATCACTGGGGGTTGGAACAACAATACCAGCATTTAAATC
>CAIOSO010000001.1 GCA_903860985.1 uncultured Flavobacteriales bacterium | reverse complement strand
GGTAAAGCAAGTGCTGCTGGAGCGAAAGATGGATTTGTGAAATTGATTTTCGACGCGAAATACGGCGAATTACTTGGTGGACACATGATCGGAGCGAATGTCACCGAAATGGTTGCTGAATTAGTCGCTGTTCGTAAATTGGAAACGACAGGAGAAGAGTTAATCAAAACGGTTCATCCTCACCCTACTATGTCTGAAGCAATCATGGAAGCTGCTGCTGCGGCATACGGCGAAGTGATTCACTTATAAGATAAAATAGAAATAGCTCATTGGAAATAACGCAATTGCTTGCGTTCTTTTTTTTGTTTAGAATTTTCCTCCCGGAGAGAATGAAATGAACCATGCGAACATTTGAAAAACAGCCAAACTCACGGAAACAAATTGTGCAATCAAAAACCAGTAAAATGGCTTACGATCCTTCGTTTTCAAAATGAAAATAGTGAGCAAAAATCCGTTAAAGAACAAAACGGCTGGAATCCAAAAAAACAATATTGGCATAGAAAACAACACGAAAAGTCCCATCCAATAGTTACGATGTGAATGATTCAAGAGTAATTTCCACATAACCATCCCCCATCCTATTGATGTCAACATGTTCGAAAGAAGTCCTGATATAGGTTCAACTAAAAAGGAATTTTCACTTTGTAACAAGACCGTTCGATTGATCAAATTAGAAAAATGACTGAAATGAATGAGATTGTTAAGTAAAATGGCGATTACCAAAAACCAAATAAACCTTAGGTTTTTAAGCTCATTTCGATAAACAACGATGAAAATCAACCATAAAACAAGTAAGAATGGATCAAATAAGATGGATGGAGCCATCCAGAAAACATCCGTGAAGCCATTCCAAAACATAAACAACAAAACGACTGCAATGCTACGTTGCACCCAAATTCGTTCGAGGTTCAGTTTATTTTCCAAGAGCTTCGTAAATGAAATCAAAGGTGGAAAGAATCACTGGTTCACCGTCTACAACCGCAATATCGTGTTCGAAATGCGCACTTGGTTGTCCGTCCGCAGTGACAATTGTCCATTGATCATCGAGCGTTTTCACTTTTTCGGTTCCCATGTTGATCATCGGTTCAATGGCAATCGTTAATCCATTTTGGATTTTCTTCCCGCGACCTCTACGACCGTAATTTGGCACTTGTGGTTCTTCGTGTAACTCTTTTCCTAGTCCGTGTCCAACCAAATCACGAACGACACCATAACCATGTTTTTCTGCGTGCTGTTGAATCGCCCAGCCGATATCTTCGAGTCGATTAGCAATCGTTGCCTGTGCAATTCCCAGGTACAAACACTCCTTCGTTACTTCGAGTAATTTTTTCACTTCAGGTTTCACATCGCCTATTTCAAACGTATACGCATGATCGCCGTAATATCCTTTGTAAACGGATCCACAATCCACAGAAACGATGTCGCCATCTTGAAATGGACGATCTGTTGGAAGTCCGTGTACGACTTGTTCATTTACCGAAATCAATAAAGTACTTGGACAACCATACAAACCAAGAAATCCAGGAATGGCATTTTGGGAACGGATATAGTCTTCCGCCAATTGATCTAGAAACTTTGGTGTAACACCTGGCTTCATGTGTTTAGCGACTAATCCTAGTGTTCTACTAACGATTTGCGCAGCTTCACGCATGATTTCAATCTCTTGTGGTGTTTTGTATTTGATCATTATTTTTTCTAGAAAAGACATGTGCAAAGATACGGAAAGGGATTGAATCCCCCTTTAGATAATATTAGCAAGTTGCTAAAAATTCCATGGTATCCATTCCATCGGGATAATCCATCAAGGAAGGACACTGGGCTTGTCCGAAAGGAATAAACTCCTGTCCAACAATACATTGAATTTGAGAACGATTCGCATCCAAAAAGGAATTTGTTTCTTCTGGACGCTGATAATACTGGTAATGCAGCATGGATAAAGGAGAAAACAATTGATCGGATTCCTTCATGAGTAAGAAGTTGTTATCGAGAAACTTACTTAAGCTCATCAAGTGAACCGCTTTGTTGTAATCGTAATTATTTCCGTATTTTTTATTGTTCACGACATCGGAGAGATCCACAATGGCTTCAAAAAAGCGATTTAAATCAAATCCTTCTGGGAAAAGCAGGTGGGTCACATTTCGACAACCGCGTCCAAAATAAGTCAAACAATCTACCCCAAGTGCTTTCAATTCCTGTTTGGATTCGTTGCCGGTGAGCACCGCGACAGAGGTTCTTTGTCCACGAAACAAATGCGGGACATGCGAAAAATATTGTTCAAAATGCAGCATGCTATTGTTGCTTCCTGTAGCAATCACCGCCTGATAATCGACTAGCTTTCGCTCAGAAAAACGAATTCGCTCGGCCAGATCAGGCTCAAACAATACTAAAAGCTTCACGAGAGCCGGTAGAAGTCGTGCATCCTCCGAACTTTGTTTACAAATTACTTGATGTCCGGACAACAACACACACAAGAAATCATGAAATCCAACCAAGGGAATGTTTCCCGCCATGATGACAGCAATATTCTTCATGTGATCATTGTTCGCGTAGTTATTTGTCCAATCTGTTAATTTATCAGCAGTCAACCATGCAGAAATCTCACGAAAAGCCTGTCGAATGGAATCCTCCGTGAACCAACCATTATAATGAAATTCACGTGCAATCACTTCATTTACTTCGGCATACTCCTCCTCCGTGAGTGATGAAACCTTCGATGAGTAGGATTTACTTTCACCGAGTTCGTTTAAAATTGTCCCCAGGACAACAAATGCATTGATTATTCTTGACTTTTCCACGGTACAAAAGTACGTAACTTCTCTTTTTTTACCTCATGAAATAGAACAATCCAACTAGGCTTATTATCTTTGTACAAATTTTTGATTTTATGGCAATCATTATCACAGACGAATGTATCAATTGCGGGGCTTGCGAACCAGAATGTCCAAACAATGCAATTTACGAAGGTGGCGCAGAATGGAAATATGCAGATGGCACCTCTTTAAAAGGCATGATTACCACCTTGGACGGCGAAGAAGTTTCAGCGGATCACCAGTTTGAGCCTGTGAATATGGACGTTTACTACATCTCGCATGATAAATGTACAGAGTGTGTTGGTTTTCACGACGAACCACAATGTGCAGCTGTTTGTCCAGTTGATTGTTGTGTGGATGACCCAGACTACCGTGAATCAGAAGATGAACTTTTGGCGAAAAAGAATTTCTTACACCTGTAAGTCCAAGTTATGAAACAGGTTACCTGCTTTTTATTGGTAATCTTATCGCTAGGTGCTTCTTTCTATGGAAACACCCAGGTTGTAGTTCCTGCAGTTCCTTTTCAACTAAACATCGTTTTAACGGATCAACAGAAGTCCGTTGATCTTCGTTCCGTACAAGCAACATTCCAAAAAGCAGGAATCGAACTTGATATCCAATTTCAAACACGAAAAAAACGTGGAGAGGATGACCGTAAATGGGAATTTCCAACCATTGGTACCTATCAATTCACGCATCAACAGAAAGAATGGCGGGACCTCGATTTTCCGAATGGATTTCCGCTTGATGCACACCAACTTTATCTATATTGTGTTCCCGCGGACACGCAACAATTCTTTGCGATTCCACATAAATCCGTTGGTTTTCTCGGTGTAAAAAATGGACTGATTTCCCTGGAAAGCGTTCGAAAAACATTGCTCATTCAATTTGGTGTTTCTCCGAACCTACTGGATTCACTTGACGAAGACGGTCAATTGGTTACAAGCCAACTGAACGAAATTCAGAACAACGCTATTCCCTTTCGTTTTAGTGACGACTATGAAAACATCCAAACATCCAATGGACGCGTAGCCTACTATTTTTGGGAAGAAAATCCAGATGGCACGTTTGAAGTCAATCCGGAAAATCCGATGGAACAATTCACGCATCCATTCAAACAGAACCACTTTTACGTGTACTTGGACGTAAGCAATCCCTTTTTCAAACCGCGGTTTCATGTACTCGGTTACCACATTTGTCTGGTGCACCTTCTCGCTGTTTTACTGACGCTCATCCTGCAGTTTTTCACCTTTCGCACCATCAATCGCCGCATGTTGGACACACGCTTTTTCAAACGTTTGTCATTTCGTTTTGCGAAACTCCTGATTTGGGCACTGGCCATTTCCTCGAATATCTTCGCCTTTTACGCGACGGAATTCTATTACACAAACTACCACATGCGCTTTCATGAAATTACGAGTTTTCATGGGAAAAGTCAATCCAAACTTCAGCATGAACTGGAGGACAATACCCAATTCCAAGTTCAAGAAGCTATTTTTACCAAAAGTCAAGTTTTCCGGAAAATCAACGAAAGTTGGTATGCGCAACATGAGGACCGTGTACTTTATTTCGATGTCGACTCGACCAATCACGCACGTTTTCTGCATTCACGCAACATCTTGGAATTGAGC